>CAYYXK010000022.1:0-22595 GCA_964475625.1 uncultured Thermoplasmata archaeon
GATGAAAGAGTCTCGGATTCCAGTCAATTCGAAAATCTGATAGAACAGTCTGAAAAGAAAGCAAAGATAGAGAGAATACTGGCCAATGGTGCTTATGACACAAAAGAGAACTTCAACATCCTCTATGAAAAAGGCATAGGCTCCGGAATAAAGATAAGAAAGAACGCTAGCACTCTGTCAAGAGGCTCTCCATACAGGAAAAAATGCGTTAGAGAGATAAAAGAGATGGGATACGAAGAATGGAAGAAGCAATACGATTATGGGAAAAGATGGGCTGTTGAAGGTGTGTTCTCTTCTGTCAAAAGGATCTTTGGAGAAACTGTGAAAGCTCATAGTCAGAGCTCTGCGATAAACGAAGTCATGAGGAAGTTTGTGATCTATAACATGCTTTTAAACATCGATTAAGAGAATTCCATAACTCAAAGTTGAGTTATGGCGCTCTTATCTCGCATAGCTCGGTATGAGTTATGCAACGGAGCAGGGATGAACTCCATCCTAGTATTTTACTTCCGATCCACCTATTGAGAGAGTTATTTCCCGTTTTTCAGAGAAATAATTCGGTCAATTCGGGCATTTCTTTTTTTTATGACGAAATCAGTTGTAACACAAACGAAAAGCATATATGCTACGAAGGAATCAGCAGCAACGATAACAGGAGGAACCAAAATGAAAACAGCCTTCGTTACAAGCATATTCGCCTTCGTCATGTATCTCTTCCTGAGCGCAGGAAGCGGAGACATAGTCCTGTGGAGCCTGAGCGAGATAGTCATGGGGCTCGCGGTGGCAATTCTGGTCGGGATGGCATCCGCCAAGATAATCCGTGTGGCATCACCGCCGGGAACCGGATATCTCAGCCCTGCCCGATGGCCGGTTGCGCTCGCTTACCTATCGGGACCGTTTTTCATAGCTATGGCCCGGGCGAATCTCGATGTGGCATACCGAGTGATAACGGGGAACATACGGCCGGGCATAGTCCGTATATCTCCGGGGTTGAAGACAGACGCCGCTATCACAGCCCTGGCGAACTCCATAACCCTGACACCCGGAACTCTGACAGTGGACGTGGACGCCGAGACCAAGGACCTTTTCGTACATCAGATAAACATACCTGTCGGAGACGAGATGTGCCCGACATGTGATTGTGAAAAGGTATGTGGGTCATTCCCCAAGTGGATAAGGAGGATGTTCGAATGATAGTGGAATATATTTTTCTGTGGACCTCGCTCGCTCTGATAATATGTATAGTCATAGCCAGCATAAGGCTGGTCGCAGGGCCAACACCCCCTGACAGGGCCGTTGCGCTCGACACCATAAACACACTGGTGGTCGCGTCCATGCTCTCTCTGGGAGTGGCATATTTTGAGCCGCTCTTCATAGATATCGCTATAGTGTATGCGCTCCTGTCTTTCATATCTACGCTTTACATAGCGAGAATCATCGAGGAAAAGGAGGTGGCAAAATGATATTTCTGATAATACTCTATGTGTTCATAGCCATAGCTCTGACATTCAATGCCCTGGGTGTGATCGGGCTGCACCGGTTCCCGGATGTGTACACTCGTCTGCATGCGGCAACAAAGGCCACGACATTCGGCACCATATTCATCGCATTTTCGGTGATGGGATACGGATTCATACACTGGTACTGGTCCGGTTTCAGCGACCCCGCATACCTCACATTCTTCCTCCACACCCTCATGGCGCTCGTGGCACTTCTTCTTACGAATCCCACAGGTGCTCACGCACTCGCAAGAGGGTCTCACCGCGGCGGAGTGAAGCCGGTCATCGCTGTTGTCGACAGACTTCAAGAGGCGGAGGTGATGGAAAAATGAACGTAGTGGACCTCATACACCTCGGAATACTTGCGGCTCTGGTCATAAGCGCTCTGTTCGTGGTCAAGCTGAAGGACCTGATAGGAGCTGCGATAGCAGTCGGTGCTTTCAGCCTGATACTCTCTCTGGAGTTCTACATACTTCAGGCACCGGATGTGGCCATAGCCGAGGCCGGGGTCGGTGCGGCTCTGACGACCGCTATATTCATAATGGCCATAAAGGTCACAAAAAGGATGGAGGATTACCAATGAGAAAGAGCATAGCCCTAGGGGCACTTCTGATATTTTTCGGTTTCCTGTTGGTTGCCATAATGAACATACATTCGTTCGGGTACCCGACCAACACGGCAATGGACGACTATTTCATACGCAACGGCCAGGAGCAGACCGGAGCGAACAACATAGTCACAGCAATCGTCTTTGATTACAGAGGTTACGATACCATAGGTGAAGCGACCGTTCTTTTCACGGCCGTTGCCGGTGTACTTCTGGCGCTCCGCAAAGGGGGTGAAGAGGAATGAAGCCGATGTCCGTAATCGTAAGGACCATGACCCGCAGTTTGTATCCCTTCATACTCCTGTTCGGAGCGTATCTGGTGGTGCACGGGCATCTCACTCCGGGAGGAGGTTTTCAAGGAGGTGCCGTCGCAGCATCGGCGATAGCACTTGCGATAGCCGCGTTCGGAGGAACGAAGGCATATCACGAAAAGACACTCGCACTCTTCGAGTCCGGCGGTCTTCTGTTCTTCCTGTCTCTGGGACTCATAGGCATGGGAGTGGCGTTCATGTGGAATTTTCTGGCAGGCTCCGGAAGCCTTTTCGGAGACCCGGTGGCATACGGGTCCAACCCCGGATATCTCAACACGGCCGGTACGATACCTCTTATGAATATCGCCGTCGGTCTTGAGGTGGTCGGAGGATTGGGGGCCATAATGCTTGCGATGGGTTCCTACGCATTCGACGAGGACAAGGAGGTCAGTTCATGATAGACATGGCACCGTACATCACTGTGGCGATAATAATAGGCATAGGGCTTTATATCTGCATGTTCAAGAGCAACCTCATCAAGATCGTCATGGGAATATCCCTCATAGAAAGCGGAGTTAACCTCTTTCTCATAACGCTTGGATACAGGCACGGCGCATACGCACCTATATTTACCATGTTCAACGGAGGAATAATGACCCTCCCCACGCCTCAGGCACTGACACTCACGAGCATAGTCATAGGTGTGGCCACAACGGCGCTACTCCTCGCCTTCGTGATAAAGATATATCGCCATTACGGAAGTATTGATGCAAAGGACGCAAGGAGGTTGAAAGGATGAGCTTCATGGATCAGCTCCCGATACTCATAATCGCTGTTCCGCTTCTAGGGGCATTTCTCACCCCCATACTCGGTATGATGAGCAAGAAGCTGCCCAGATATACGTCAACGCTGTTTCTGGCAGTGAGCGCTCTTCTCGTGGCACTCATGGCCTTTGAGGTCTACGGCGGAGATGGAACACCCATAATATACACACTCGGTTCAAGCGATCCCACGCCGTTCAGAATAGTCCTCGAGATAGATGCGTTCAGTGTTTTCATGGCCATCATCATGGCAGGGGTTTCTCTGGCGGTATCGATATATTCATGGTCCTTTACGGACAAATATACGGGACAGGACAAGTTCTACACCCTGATTCTGCTCGTTGTCGTGGGCTCATACGGAATGACGCTCACCGGCGACCTTTTCAATCTCTTTGTCTTCTTTGAGATATCCAGCATAGCCCTCTCCGGACTTGTGGCTTTCAGGATGAACAGGGGCGAGAGCTTCGAGGCCGCCTTCAAGTACATGATGTACAGCACCCTTTCAGGCCTGTTCCTTCTCTTCGCCATCGCCCTCCTATACAGCCAGTACGGAGTGCTGAACATAGCGCTTCTGGCACAAGGAATAACAGCGGACGGTTTCACACCGCTCAACAAGGTGGTCCTCGCTCTTCTCATAGGGGATTTCGCAATGAAGGCCGGAGCCGTTCCGTTGCATATGCCCAGCCCCTATGCGTACAGCGAATCTCCGGGAGGAATAAGCACCCTGTTCATGGCTGCCAGCCAGGCAGGGCTCTATGGCCTTTTCAGGGCATCGTTCACTCTCTTCGGTGGCGCCATATCTTCAATGGGATACGCGGCCGTCGGCTGGATAGTGATAATACTGGGTGTTCTGTCCATGTTCATCGGCGTCACCATGGCCCTTGTACAGAAGGATGTCAAGAGGTTGATGGCATACCACTGCATATCTCAGACAGGATACATCCTACTCGGTGTCGGTGTCGGAATCGCTGTTCTGGGTGATGCGACCGCCATGGACCGCTACGGAAAGGCGGCCATAGAGGGGGGTCTGTTCCATACGATAAACAACGCACTCTACAAAGGTCTTCTATTCCTTACGGCCGGTGCGATGTTCTATGCCACCGGAACAAGGAACCTCAACGAGATGCGCGGACTCGGGCACAATATGAAAATCACCACGATGTTTTTCCTCATAGGTGCGATAGCCATCTCCGGGATACCTCCGAGCAACGGTTTCTCATCGAAGCTGCTGATATACGAGAGCGTATTCCAGTTCAATCCCGCTCTCTCCGCAATCGCCATGTTCGTCAGCGTACTCACGCTTGCATCCTTCGTGAAGGTATTCTACAGCGCCTTCCTTGGCCCGAAGATGAAGGATAAGGAGATAAAGGAGGTCCCCTCTAGCATGATATTCGGAATGGCGATACTCGTGGCGGCAATACTGGCCTTCAGCCTGTTTCCCGGCCTCGTACTGGATACGCTCATAAAACCGGCGGTGGAAGCCTTGCTAAGGGCATGGCCGATACCGGGAGGTGTATAATATGTGGGGCGAGATATTTACTGGAACAGGAATGTGGAACGCAGTGGTCTTCGCGATAGTCCTCGTCGTGGTGGCAATAATAGTTCGCCTTATACGGAGCACGGGGATAGAAGGTGCTGCGAAGCGCGAGCATGGAGGAGAACCGTACTACTTTGGAAACGAGGTCCCCGAGAGCGCGCACATACGTGCGAGTAATCTGTATTGGGGCTTCCTCAAGACCATGGAAAGCTATTACAAGCCATTGGTCGGAGAGCATACGGGGAATGTGAACGATTTCATGGCATGGGCCGTGCTCACGATGGCGGGCATACTTCTGCTCATGTTCTTCATGTAGGAGGAATCGAATGAAACTAAAGAAGTCATTTGACCAAGCGCTCTGGGTGTTTCACCTTAACACGGGCTCTTGCAACGGTTGTGATATAGAGATAGTCGCCGCGCTCACGCCGAGATATGATGTGGAGCGTTTTGGAATAAAGCTGGTCGGAAGCCCGAGACATGCGGATGTACTGCTGATGACCGGGCCAGTCACGCGAGCGATGGCCCCCAGAGTAGAGAGAGTCTTCAATCAGACACCCGAACCGAAAGTGGTCCTGGTGGTTGGTAACTGCGGCAACACCACGGGTGTGTTCTATGAGAGCTACAACATACTCGGTCCGATAGACCATTTCCTGAAGAAGATAGACCCGAATGTGAAGATAGTTTATGTGCCGGGATGCCCGCCGAGGCCAGAAGCCATAATAGACGGTGTGGCAAAGGCATGGCTTGTACTGGAAGACCTGAGAGGTGATTCGAAATGAAAGTTATGAACGGAGACGAGCTCGCTGCTTTCATAAAGGAGCGCTACGGAGAGAATATAAAATCGATGAGAGTGGATAAGTTCTCGTCCAACGGTTTGAAAAAGAGTGAGTTCCACTCGGTATGGATGCGGGTGGATAGAGATGTTTTCAAGGATGTCATACGGTCATTGAAGGGTCTGCACGACGAGATACATATGGCCGTGGCCTCCGGCAGCGATATCGGAGACGAGATAGAACTCATCTATCATCTGAATCTGTACTGGGGTGAAAGGAACAGGCAGCTCACGGTAAACGTGGGCGTGCGGATACCGAAGGACGACCCGCACATACCGACCATATGCGACCTCATTCCCGGAGCCCTCATCACCGAGCGGGAGAAGCAGGAATTTCTCGGCGTGGTCGTTGACGGAATACCCGACTCAAGAAGGCTGTTCCTTGCTCAGAACATACCCGAAGGATATTATCCATGGAGGAAGGACAAGGAGCAGAAGGAAAAGATGGACAAACTTTACAGAAACGTTCACGAGGAGGGAGTATAATGGGAGATACATCATATACGCTGCCCATAGGCCCGGTACATCCGGCTCTAAAGGAGCCCACCATGTTCCAGTTCACCATAGAGGGTGAGGTCGTTACCGAGGTGGATGTCAGGCCCGGAATAAACCACAGAGGCATAGAGTTCATCGGAATGCGCCGAAATGTCCTCCAGACCCTTCATCTGGCGGAGAGGATATGCGGAATATGCTCCATAGTGCACCAGTACGCATTCACGATGGCAACGGAAAGGGCCGCAGGAGTCTTCGAGGTTCCGGAACGGGCTCAGTACATACGCATGATAATGGCCGAGCTGGAGAGGCTGCACAGCCACCTTCTCTGGGCCGGAGTCGCCGCCCACGAGCTCGGTTTCGACACGCTCCTTCACCTGAGCTGGAAGGTAAGAGAGGACGTGCAGGATGTCCTCGAAATCATAAGCGGCAACAGGGTGAACTATGCCATGTACTATCCCGGAGGCGTGCGCAGGGATATTCCGCCCGAGAAAATTCCCCGGATAAAGGCCATGCTCAAGCACTATGCCGAGAACTTTCAGACGCTTGCCGACACCTTCCTCGACGACCCGGTCATAAAACACAGGACAGTGGGGGTCGGAGTGCTTACGAAGAAAGATGCCATAGAGACATCGACGGTCGGTCCGACGGCAAGGGCCTCGGGCGTTTACAAGGATGCGAGATTCGATCAGCCTTACGAGGCATATGCGGATGTCGATGTGAAACCTGTTCTGCCGAGCGCTCACGGTTTCGATGATGCCGGAGATGTATATGCGGGGATAGTCGTGAGGCTCCTCGAGGTGGCACAGTCTCTGGAAATAATAAGCTACGCACTAGACAACATGCCTTCCGGCCCGTACAGACAGGAGATGAACGTGAACAAGGTCCTTATGATGCTTAAGAAGGCCGACGGAGAGGGCTTCGCCATGCATGAGGCACCGCGGGGCGAGATGTGCCACTATGTCCGTCTGAAAGAGAATCAGGACAATGTGGATTCATGGAAGGTGAGAGCATCGACCTACAACAACATATTGGCATGGCAGAGGAAGCTTATAGGCCAGCAGATAGCGGATGTATCCATCGTGGCAGCATCCATAGACCCATGCATAGGATGTATGGACAGGGTCGCTATAGTCGATGCCAAGAGTGGTAAGAAGACCATGATGACCGAAGCGGATTTCCACCGCCTGAGCGTTGAAAAGAGCAGGAGGCTGAGAAAATGAGCGCGCTGATAGAATTCGGCATAGCTCTTCTGACCGCCATAGTGCTCATACCTTTCGCAATATTTCTGGCGCTTGTTTATAAGGGAATAGACAGAAAACTGGCCGCAAGGCTCCAGTCAAGGGTGGGTCCACCGATAAGACAGCCTTTCAGAGATGTATCCAAGTTCATGATGAAGGAGACCGTAACCCCTGACGATGCTGTTCCGTGGATATTCCACTCCATGCCTCTCATAGCCCTCGTAGGTTCCCTCATTCTGCTGCTGTACATCCCTCTGGGGCCATTTCAGCCGATAATGGGGGAATACGGCGACCTCATACTTGTCATATATCTTCTGGCCATACCTTCTCTTGCGATGTCCGTCGGCGGCTTCTCTTCCGGCTCTCCCGTGGCCACCATAGGCGCTCAGAGGGAAATGGTTCTTCTCATGTCATACGAGTTCCCTCTTGCCGTAATAGCGCTCAGCCTCGCATGGATAATGTACAGTGATTTTCCGGCTTCCAACGCATTCGCAATGGCAATGTACATTCAGCACCCGGTATGGGATGGAGTGGGCACACTGGGGATATTCGGACTGATACTGCTCCTATCTTCGTTCCTTGTCATAATCCCGAGTGAGCTGTCCAAGCTTCCTTTCGATATACCCGAGGCGGAAACGGAGCTCGGAGGCGGGGTCTTCGTCGAATATTCCGGAAGGGACATGGGAATGTTCTATCTCTCGGATGCGGTAAAGGGATTTGTGATGGCCAGCCTTCTGATAGCCCTTTTCATACCCTACAACATAAGTCCGTGGATAGCCCACACTTTCGGTGTAAGCTTCCCGGTGATTAACGGAATAGCCATCGGAGCACTGGTCATCGATTTCATCTTCTATCTCTTCAAGGTGTTTCTGGTGATGTTTTTCTCCATAACCTTTGTCAGGGTCGCAATGGCAAGGTTGAAGATAAACATGGCTTCCTATATCTATCTGGTTCCGGTGACAATAGTCTCGTTCATAGGTATGTTGCTGGTATATCTGGATACCACGGGGGTGATGGCCTGACATCGACCATAATAGAGATAATAAGACAGTTCTTCCACAAGCCGTACACGAACAAGTTTCCGGTCAAATACGCACCCGACAACATGCATGCCGCTCTCGCTGCGATAAAGGCCGGAAAGGTGAGCATAACTCCCCCCGTCGAGGTTCCGGAGGATTTCAGGGGAAAGATAACCTACGACAAGGAAAGCTGCATAGGGTGCCAGATGTGCATAAAGGTCTGCCCTTCCCGTGCAATAGAGTTCAAGCCGGAAGAGCGGAAGATAAAGATATTCGTGACCCGGTGCACATTCTGCGAGATGTGTACCGAGATTTGCCCCACAAAGAGTCTGGCCATGAGCAAAGAGTTCCTTCTGGGCACCACTGAAAAATACGGAGAAGATATGGTAATAAACCCGTGATTCAGCATATTCTGGGAACAGGGTCCCCTATCGGAGGCTCCACAATCCTTTTACCGCCCACGGAGGTCTGAAGGACCACATATTCGCTCCCCTTCACGGCCTTTCCTATTATTTTGGCGTTCCTTCCTTCCGGAGTGGAACGGATCGCATCAAGGACATCCTCCGCCATCTCGGGAACAACGGCCATGATGTATTTCCCCTCGTTGCCCAGATCCAGCGGGTCTATTCCGAGCAGTTCGCAGGCAGCATCTATCTCCTTCCGTATCGGAAGCCTGCTTTCCTCGATAATCATGCCTATTCCGCTCTTTTCCGACCATTCGTTGAGAGCATTCGAGACACCGCCTCTTGTCGGGTCTTTCACTGCGACCACTCCCCCGACCTCCAGTGCTTTTCCAAGCATTCCGTTCAGGGGTGCGACATCGCTTTTCACATCTCCTTCGAAGCCGTATCCTTCTCTGCCGGAGAGAACAGCAACACCGTGGTCTGCGATATATCCCGAGACTATGATGACATCTCCATCTCTTATGTTAGAGTCCAGAAGCCACTTCCCACGGCTTTTTCCACCCTTTTCAGCAATCCTCAGGTTCTCGTCAAGGAGAGGGTGCCTTCTTCCGATTCCCGATGTGTTTATGAACATCATCTCGGCGCTCCCCTTCTCGACGACCTTTGTATCTCCGGTTATTACGGGGACACCCGCCTCCTTCGATGTTTTTCCGATACTTTCCATCACCCTTTCGAAGTCCTCCATATCAAGGCCTTCCTCGACTATCATTCCGAGGGATATGGCGATGGGCAGGCCTCCCACGGCACTCACATCGTTCACGGTGCCGCTTACGGCCAGTCTTCCTATGTCACCGCCGGGAAAGAATATCGGTTTTACGGTGTAAGAATCCGTGCTGAACACGATGTCCTCAATGACGGAGGCATCATCCAGAGCGCTCAACGGAACCTCCGCATCCGCCCAGCTCAGGCGTGAAAGTATCTTGTCCTTTATCAGGGATTCCATCGCTTCTCCGCCTGCTCCGTGCCGCATCTCGATCTTCATAGAGCCTCATCTCCTCGTTTCTATATGTGCTTTTTCCCGTTCCCGCATCTCCGAACGGTTTTCGCCACCATGGAGCAGACTTTCTCCAGCATTTTTCTGTCCTCATCTCCGAACGGTGATATCCGGTGGGAGTCTATGTCCAGTTCACCGATTATCTCTCCATCGTCGTATATGGGAAGTACTATCTCGGACCTGACATCCGGGCTGCACGACAGGTAGTTGCTTTCCTTCGACACATCCTGCACGACGAAGACATTCCCTGTCTCGGCGGCCTGTCCGCATATGCCCTCTCCGAAGCCTATCCTCACATGCTCCGTGGGCGCTCCCGAATAGGGCCCGAGCACAAGTTCGTCTCCCTCCACCATATAGAATCCCACCCAATCGTAATGTTCCACACCCTCTCTCAGTAGCGTGCAGACGGACCGCAGGGCCGTCTCCGGGCTTTCCGCGGATGAAAGTGCGTTCTCTACCTCTTTTAAGACATCCATGCGCCCTCATCGCGGACAATCTATTAGTTTTTCGGGAGGCACCTTTTTATGTTCGAGCATCATTGAGGTATCATGGATGTGCCACGGGACACTATGTACCTGAAGTTCCGCCTTTACGGCTTTCTGAAGAACCTCAGGTTTTTCGACCCGTTCATAATCCTATTCTTCAGGGAAATGGGCCTGTCCTTCCTCTCCATCGGCCTGCTTTTTTCCATAAGGGAGATAGCGACCAATGTCTTCGAGATTCCCACGGGATTCATAGCGGATTCCATCGGGAGAAGAAAGTCGATGATAGCGGCCTTCGTTTCGTATCTCATCTCGTTTTCCCTCTTCTATCTTTTCCCATCATTCTGGATGTATGCAGTGGCAATGATACTTTTCGCATCGGGCGAAGCGTTCAGGAGCGGAACGCACAAAGCGATGATTCTGGACTACCTGCGGATAAAGAAGATAGAGCATCTGAAGGTGGAGTACTATGGAAGGACCCGTTCCGCATCCCAGTTCGGCTCCGCCGTGTCCGCCCTCATCGCCATGCCCCTCGTGTTCCACTACGGTTCATACCGCATAGTATTCCTCGCATCCATGATACCCTATGTCCTTGAGCTCTTTCTGATGATATCATATCCGAAATACCTCGACGGGGAGATGGTCTCCAGAAAAGGAAGCTGGTTGGAGCGCACGAGATCGGGGTTCTCGGCCACATGGAAGGATTTCAGATCCATGCTCACCAGCAGGGCATCTCTGAAGGCGATATCGAACTCTGCCATGTTTGATGCCATGTTCAAGTCCTCCAAGGACTATCTGCAGCCCATACTCGAAGCCCAGGCACTCGCACTCCCCGTCCTTCTTTACCTATCCGGCCAGCAGAGGACTGCCATAATCGTGGGAATGGTCTATTTCTTCCTCTATCTGCTGACATCCTTCGCATCGCACAGTGCAGGGGCTTTCTCAAGGAAGGTGAGGTCCGTCACTCTTGCGATAGACACCACATACCTTCTCGGAGCGATTTTCCTCTTGGTGGCGGGAATGTCCACGACCATGGATATCCTACCTCTGGCAGTTGTGGCGTTCATATTCCTCTATGCCATCCAGAACCTAAGAAGGCCGATGAATGTCGCATACATAAGCGATAAGATACCGCACAGGACAATGGCATCCGGGCTCAGCGTTGAATCTCAGATAAAGATGACAGCAGTGGCGATAGGAGCCCCGATAATAGGGTATATGGCAGACAACTTCGGAATCGGAATCGCACTGAGCATAACCGCCCTCTTCTTTATGGCTCTTCTTTTGGTTCTGAGGGTGAACCGGACTGGGTGAGATAAACTCCTCCGAGTATCAGCAGCCCCCACATCAGAAGATACGGGGATATCCGCTCGTTCATCAGGAGTGCTGAGAAGAGCACCCCGAACAGAGGGATGAGAAATACGAACGCGGTCTGTGCGGATACCTCATTGTGCTCCAGAACCCTGTACCACAGCAGATATGGGAAAAGAGTACCTATCGATAGGAAAACGAGCGCCAGAACCGCCCAGAAGTCCATGACCGGTACTTGCGGGTTATGGGCCCAGACCGGGAAGAGAAACACGGAACCGAATACATATCCCCAGACCATTATCCCCATGGGACTCGCATCGTCGAGTATCTTTTTGCCGATTATTCCTGATATCGCGTATGAGAGCGCTGACAGCATTATGAGGGAACTGCCGAGGGTGTTGGCATCTCCGAGGTCCAGATTGCCTCCGGTAGATAGCATCACGGCCCCTGCGAATGCGAGCCCGATTCCAAGGACCTTACGTGCCGTCATACTTTCTTTCAGGAATATGGCCGCCAGAATCAGCGTGAAAACAGGGCTCATGGGCTGGAGTATGCTGGTAATGGATGCGACGGTCTCAGGGTCCATCATTCGCATACCGAAGTTCTGAAGAAGGTCGGGCAGAGGTATCGTGAAGAGCGCGAATATGGGAAAGAGTATGCCCACAAGCTTCATCTCCGAAACAAGTCTTTTCCTGTCCCTGAAAAGGAACGGAAGAAGGGCAAGGGCACCTATGCCGTACCTGAACATGGACAGGCTGACAGGCTCGAAATAGCCTAAAAGGAACTTTATCACAGGGAATGTCATTGCCCATACCACGACGCAAACGAGGAGCGCTCCTATCTGATATTTCCTGTCCACGGGGGGAAATTCAATGCCTACATAAAGAAATCTACATCACACAGCATCTTTCAACGGTCTCCCACTCATAGCCTTCCTTCTCCGCCCATTCTCTCGTCTTCTGCGTGGGAAGCACGATTCCCGAAAAACCGCGCTCTATGGCGTACCTCTCCACCTCATCGTATCCTCCGGTTCGAGGCCTCATGCACCCCAGCACCCTTTCACCATCGAACCCGTCCGTATGGTCGATAACCCTCTTTATGTCCCCTATGGGGGGCGGCTCAACACCTTCCATCTCTGTTCCTTTCGTTGGAATCAGAACATTGATGACCATCTTCTTCGCCCTGCTCTTTTTGACCGCATCCATGGCCCTGAATTCACCTTTTATTTTTCCGTAATGCAGACCTATCGTTATGTGTGGAGAATGCGGAATTCCTTCGTTATCAAGCCATTTCAGAGCGCTCAGATAATCCTCCGCCTTCTTGTCGAGGTGATACACCTTTTTCACGGTCTCGTCCGAACCTACCACATCGAGAGAAACCATGTCGGGGTTCATTATCTTCAGCGCTTTCATCGTGCTCTCCCTCATGAGGCCGACATGAACGTTCACCTTCAGGTCCGAGTATATCTTCACCTTCCTTATCAGGTGCGCAAAGGGCTCTATCGGAACGCTGCCGTCCTCTCTGGCACCCCCGCTCAGAAGGAAACCCTCCGCACCGTCTCCGGATATCATTTCAAGGACCTCTATGAGCTTCTGCGGGTTCTCGGCGGGTATCATCCCATCGAGGTAATGGCGGTTGCAGTGAGCACAGTTGAGAGCGCAGGCGCTCCCTGTCACGGATACGGAAGGGAATTTTTTTCCGGGTGCATAGGCCGTGAGTTTCATGGCCCGACATAGCTATCCGCTTTAAGTAATTCACGCTATTCTGCCAAAATCTTTATACACACCGCCTTTCTTCCGCTCCCCAATGCCTTCCGCCGCGGAATTGAAGGAAGAAATACTCAGGCTCAAGGAAGAGCGGAGCGCCGTGATTCTGGCACACAACTACCAGATACCCGATATTCAGGATGTCGCGGATTTTCTCGGGGACTCCCTCGCACTGGCGATAAAGGCCAAGGAGACAGAGGCAAAGACGATCGTATTCTGCGGTGTCGATTTCATGGCTGAAACCGCTGCCATTTTGAATCCTGATAAAACCGTCATCATACCGGATACAAGGGCGAAGTGCCCGCTCGCAGGCATGGTGGACGCGGGGGGCCTGAAAGAACTGAAGGAAAAGTATCCCGATGCCGCGGTTGTCTCATATGTCAACACGACAGCGGAAACGAAGGCACTCTCCGATTACTGCTGTACCTCCGCAAATGCAGTCGAAGTTGTGGCGGCGGTTCCGAACAAGAAGGTGATATTCACGCCCGACCGGAATCTCGGAGCATATGTCAAGAGGTTCGTGAAGGACAAAGAGATAATACTCTGGCCGGGTTTCTGCGCGACGCACGATGCCCTGACGGCCGATGATTTTCTCCGTCTCAAAAAACTGCATCCCGATGCCGACCTGATGATACACCCGGAGTGCAGGCCGGAGGTCATAGATATCGCGGACTATGTCTTTTCCACGGGAGGTATGCTGAAGCATGCGAGGTCCTCGCCCAAAAAGGAGTTCATAGTCGGGACTGAAAAGGACATGGCCTATCGGCTGAGGAAGGAATGCCCGGACAAGACATTCTATGCCATCGAAAAGGCGGTTTGCCCCACCATGAAGAAGATAACCCTTGAAAATATTCTGAAAGCTCTTGAGAACATGGGCCCTGTTGTGAAGATACCGGAAGATATCGCGGAGAAGGCGAGGCTTCCGATAGAGCGCATGATCGAGATCGGAAGGGGCAGCAGGACAGGATAGTTTTTTAATCTCCGGCATATCCGGTCCCGTGAGATACATATATGCTCTCTGTACCTGGGGCCTCGGTCATGCATCCCGTTCTCTTCCGATTATACGGGCACTTCTGAGAGAGGGACACGAAGTTACGGTACTGACCTCCGGAAGGAGTCTGAGCATGCTGAAGAATGAACTGGGGGACTTGGCATCATACAGAGATATAATCTCATACCCCACCCCTTATTCCGGCGCTAAGGCGGCATTCTACATGAAATTCGCATTTAACATTCCTTCCATGCTCAAAACCATAAAAAAAGAGCACGAGATAGTGGAAAGGATGCTTTCAAGGGAAAAATACCACCGCATAATATCGGACAATCGATACGGCATATACAGCAAATCGGTCCCTTCGTATCTCATAACACATCAGCTGAGGTTTATGGCACCGAAACGCATCAGGTTCATAGAGAATCGGACGGAGAGATTCGTTTCCTCAAAAAAGGACGGATTCGATAGATTCATAGTTCCGGACGACGAAGAAGGCACTCTTTCGGGAGAACTTTCCCATGAACTGAGGCACATCCCACGCAAAAAGATATTCTATTCCGGCCCGCTTTCCGATTTCTCAAGAAAGGAAACGGAGGAGGACATAGGACTTCTGGTCTCGATTTCCGGGCCAGAACCCCAGAGAACAATATTTGAAAGGATGATCATGAACCAACAGGAACATTTTCCAGAAAACACCGTCATCACCCTTGGGAAGAGCGAGGACTTTCGGAAAGAGAGATGGAAGCGGGCCAGAGTATACACATATCTGAGCAAGGCGGATAGGGAGGATATCATGAACAGGTCCCGACTGGTACTTTCGCGCTCCGGATATTCCACGATAATGGACCTTGCCGTACTCGGAAAAAAAGCGATGTTCGTTCCGACACCGGGTCAGACCGAGCAGGAATATCTTTCGGAATATCACATGGAGAAGGGAACATATTTTTCGATAGGCCAGAAGGAATTCTCCCTTGAAACAGCTCTCGAACGGGCCAAGGAGTACAGGGGAATAAGAATGGACGGAGATAGGTCCGTGGAAAGGATACTGAACCTCGTGGGGTGAATCCTTGTATGAAAAAGTATGTGAGCATCTGAAAAATGGGGGGATAGTCGCATATCCGACCGATACGCTTTACGGTCTCGGGGTCAACCCCTTCGACAGAAAGGCTCTTTTAAGGCTTTTTGAACTCAAAGATATGGAACCGAGGGTCATCAGCGTTGCGTTCCCGGATTTTTTGGAGGCGTCCAAGTATGCGGTTCTTCCGGATGAACTCGCGGAGATCTTTCCCGCTCCCGTAACGGTCATAGCGGAAGCACTCTCGAATTGGGATTGCATAACCTTTGAGGGCAAGATAGGAATAAGGATTCCCGACAACACAACCGCACTTGCGCTTCTCAATGAGTGCGGACCCATGACGGCGACGAGCGCCAATGTTCACGGCGGCCCGAACCTCGATCTCGAAGGAATAAAGGAAACTTTCGGAGAAAATGTCATGGTGGTGGAAGGGGAGGAGCCGAAGTACATGAAGCCGTCAACCATAGTGGACATCGTGGATAAGAAGGTGATAAGAGAAGGAGCCTTTTCTCCGGGCAGATTGTTTCAGGATTAGGTTCTCGAGTATCCGTACCTCTCAAGCGTCTCTCCGAGAACTTCATTGGCCACCTTTATCTCATCGGGTTTCAGGTCCTTCTTCCAGCGACCCACATGCCCTTTGCTCAGGTCTATGTTCATCATCTTCTTCTCGAATCCCACGCCAAGGAAATCGCATATCTTCCTGAGCTCTTTTTCAGGGCTCTTTATTGCGGCTTCCATCCGGACTTCATAGTATGTTCCATCCGGGAGACTTTTCTTTTCATCTTCCCATTTCTCCAGAATGTTCCTTATCCAGACGGCATTGTCGTGAGCGCTGTTCCCTCCCCATGATTTTGTCTTGTAGGAGCTTATAACATCACGAGGGTCCCGGTATATATGTATGAGTTTCATCTCGGGAAACATTTCATGTAGGAACGAAGCATGGAGTATATTGAACGGTGTGTGGTCCAGCCACATCTTTTTCCCAGCTTTCTTTACCGGATACGACGATATTCCGTTCACGAAATCCCCGGAGATCCTCGCTATTTCCTCCCTTTTGAAGCTGCGGGCAACATAGACCTTCGGAGAAAGATGGAGCCCGCTGCCTATCCAGAAGCCTTTGAACTCCCGGTCCACTATCTTTCCTGTGAACTCATCAAGTTCCTTCGTGAATACCTTTCTCGGCATGATGTCTCTGTACGAGATCCATAGGGCATATCTCGGAAGGGATGTTCCGAGTTTTGTCAGGATATGCCCGCCTATTCTTCTGAATGTACCCCTTATAGCGGGCGGATACACCTCCCACATCATCTCCTCGAAATCCCTTATCGCCCTATCCGCCTTCCACGGGGACCACTGGTCGGAGAGCGCCGGAACAAGGTCAATAAGACCATGCGGGTCTATCATGAATCTCGTCTCGAAGGGATACCGGTATATCTCCGAATGAAGGCCTAGTATCTTGGACATTATGGTCGTTCCGCTCCTGCCTGTTCCGCCGATGAATATCTGTCTCATTTTTCCATCCCCGCACCTATGCGAACATAAGGTGTTTTAATATCTCTGTCAACGGTCTTTCTTCCATCTATTATGCATTCAAGCCCGAAACCGTCATAGTCTATCGATTTGAACTCATCCCAGTCTGCCTGTATCATGCATATGTCCGCTTTTTCAAGGGCTTCCTCGGCACTCTCCGTATACTCGACATCCGGAAAAATTTCTTTGAAGTTTCCCGTCGCCTCAGGGTCATAGCCGATAACATGCGATCCGTTCTCAATGAGCGCTTCAACAAGTGGAATCGCCCTGCTTTCCCTTATGTCGTCCGTATCTGGCTTGAAAGCGAGGCCGAGAACCGCAACCTTTTTTCCTTCGAGGTTGCCGACCAGCTTCTCAGCCAGTTCTATCATCCTCAAAGGCTGCCGCTCGTTTATTTCAAGGACCTCTTCGAGAAGTTGCGGTTCATAGCCCCTCTCCCTAGCAGCGGATATTAGGGCCTTAACATCCTTCGGGAAACAGGAGCCACCGAAGCCGGCACCTGCGTTCAGGAAATACGGCGAAATCCTGTGGTCCATTCCCACACCTTTCATCACATCATAGACATCGATCCCCATCTCATCGCATATGTTCGCAATCTCGTTGGAGAAGCTTATTTTCGTGGCAAGGAAGGCATTGGAGGTGTATTTTATCATCTCCGCCGTGGTCGGTGTGGTTATCAGGACCGGCGCATCTATCTTCGAGTAAAGCTCGCGCAGAATATTCTCTCCCCTGTCATCCAGAACCCCGAGGACTATCCTATCCGGGTTCATGCTGTCCTCCAGAGCGAGCCCCTCTCTGAGGAACTCCGGGTTCATAGCCACTCCGAAACCCGCCCCTGCCTTCTTTTCAGAAGCCCTTTCAAGGACCGGCAGAACGAATTTCTCCGTTGTCCCGGGAACCACGGTGCTTTTGACGACAATGAGGTGATAGGAGCCTTTCTTCTTCAGCGCATTCCCGATATCGGTCGTGGCGCTCTCCACATATCTCAGGTCTATGCTCCCGTCATCTCCGGACGGTGTTCCAACGGCTATGAATGTGACATCCGTGTTCAGAACAGCCTCTTTCATGTCCACGGTGGCCCTTATCTTTCCCTCGTTCACGAGTTTCGGAAGAAGGTCGTCCATCCCTTTCTCATAGATGGGCGGCTTTCCCTTATTGACCATATCGACCTTCTCAGGTATGACATCGACGAGAACCACCTCATGCCCGAGGCTGGCGAAGGTTACACCTGTCACAAGGCCGACATAACCGGTTCCTGCTATGGAGATGCGCATATGCCTGCAATGGAAGCACTATTAAATATCTTCCCCAATCTTCTTATATGGAATGGAACATCTCCATGTGTGAAAGCGGTAATTCCCGTGGCAGGTCTCGGAACGAGGATGCTTCCTCTCACAAAGTCTCAGCCTAAGGAGATGCTCCCCGTCTATGATCGACCGGCCATACAATACGTCGTCGAAGAGGCCACCGATTCCGGTATAAATGACATATTGCTGATAACCGGAAAGGGAAAGAGGGCCATAGAGGATTATTTCAGCCCGAACCTTGAACTGGAAGCCTTTCTGAAAGAAAGAGGAAAAACCGGGGAAATATCCCTGATACGGAACATCGCTCCCGAGGCTGACATATACTATGTGCGCCAGAAAGAGCCGAGGGGGCTCGGAGATGCGGTGATGTATGCGGAGAACCATGTGGGTACGGAACCTTTCATCGTACTTCTCGGAGATGACATAATATTGAACAGTGTTCCGGCAAGCAGACAGCTGATGGAAGCCTACTGGAAATACGATTCGCCGGTCATAGGCGTGGAGAGAGTGCCCGAAGAGGATGTTTCTCGCTACGGGATAATCTCTCCCGGTAAATCGCTGGAAAATGGTATATTTCAGGTGGAGGAGCTTGTTGAGAAACCGAACCCCGAAGATGCCCCTTCGAACTATGCCATAATCGGAAGATACCTCCTTACACCCGAGATATTCACATACTTGCGGGAAACAAAGCCGGATGGAAAAGGCGAGATCCAACTCACGGACGCCCTTCGGAGATATAACCGGGAACATCCGATGGTCGCCGTGGAGCTCGAAGGAACGAGGCTTGATGTCGGCGGGATGGAAGGCTGGCTGATGGCGAACATAAAGGCCGCCATAATGAAGGACCCGTCTCTCGTTGAAAGGATAAAGGAGGGACTATAGTCCTATTTTACGCCCGGTTCTTGCGGATTCCGCCGCTTTTTCTATGAGCTCGACGGCATTCATTCCGGCATACATGTCGGAAACCGGTCTTTCTCTTGTTTTCACGGATCGTACGAAGGCTTTCAACTCCTCTTTCAGAGGCTCTTTATATGGTATCGTTATCGTCCTGACACCCTCGTTATGGAGCCGATAATCATCTCCTTCATGCGTCAAGCCGCTCTCGTATATTTCTATTATATCCGGTTTAAGATAATCTATACGTGCGGACATGCTCTCTCCCGCTATCTGGAATTCTCTGACCTTATTTCCGATAGGAGACAGCCAGCTTTCGAATATGTATCCGGTCGTTTCTCCGTAATCCATACGCAGGTGGGCCACATCCTCCACGCCTTTCCAGATATTCTCTTCAACGCTGCAAAGCACGCTGTCCGCCTTTCTTTCCAGCACATAGGAATATGTGTCCACATCATGTATCGCGAGCGCAAGGAGAACCCCCATATCCGTACGGGGTACGCGGAGAGCGCTCCTCGTCGTCTTCATATAGAATATTCTTCCGAAATTGCCCTCATTCACCATCTTTTTGACATAATTCAATGCCGGGTGGTACCTGAAAAGGTGTCCGGGCATCAGTATATTCCCGTTCTTCTCGGCAAAATCCACCAGTTTCCCGCTCTCTTCGAGTGTTGCGGTCATCGGTTTCTCAACCATGACATCCATGCCCTTTTCCATGAACTTCATGGAAAGCGAATAATGGAGGGGAGTGGGTGCGACTATGTCAACCGCATCGAAATCGGAGGGAATCCTATCCGCATCGGTCATGTATTCGAGCCCGAGGTTCTTCGCGAGAGGTTCAACGGCCTCTTCCCTTACATCCACAAGGATGATGTCCTCGATCATACCCTCTTCTTTCAGTTCCTTCCAGACGCGGGCATGGTTCTTTCCCCAATATCCTGTTCCTATCTGTGCCACTTTCATTTCAATCCCTCACGAATTCAAGCACCTTTTTCCCGATGTATCCCGCATCTTCGTCCGAGAGCTGGGGATGCATGGGAAGAGAGATTATCTCATCCACTATCTTCTCGGTAACCGGGAGGCGCTCTGGCTCAACGAATTCCTTTATTATCGGCTGCAGGTGAACCGGAACCGGGTAGTATATCCCGCTGCCAATGTCATTTTTGCTCAGGAATTCACGAAGCCCGTTTCTGTCCTTCACTCTTATGGTATACACATAGAAGGCGTGTCTTCCTTCCGGGATTTCCGGAACCACGACATCATCGCCGAGGATCTCGTTGTAAATCCTCGCTATTTCATTCCTCCTGTCCACCCATTCATCCAGATGCTTCAGTTGTATCCTGCCTATTCCCGCCAGAAGCTCCGACATCCTGAAATTGAAGCCGAGCGCGGTATGCTCGTATTTGCTCGTCCGCCCTTGGTCTCTGAGCATGGCGATCTTGTCCAGAAGCTCGCTATCGTTCCCTGCAACCATACCTCCGTCCCCTGCAACGGTCATCACCTTTGAAGGGAAGAAAGAGAATGCGGTGACATCTCCGAAGTTCCCCACCTTCTTTCCATTGTATATGGCTCCGTGGGCCTGACAGGCATCCTCTATGAGGTACAGGTTGTGCTCGTCCGCTATCTCCCTCAACTCTTTCATCTTTGCAGGTCTTCCGTACAGGTGTACCGCGGTTATCGCTCTGGTTTTCTCCGTTATCCTTTTCCTCACTTCATCGGGGTCCATGTTGTACGTGCCTTCCTCTATGTCTACGAACACAGGGGTGGCTCCGAGATGCACGGCCGGGGAAACGGTGGCTATGAAAGTATGTGAAGGAGCGATAATCTCATCTCCTTTTCCGATGCCGAGTGCATAATAGATAAGGTGGAGCGCTGTGGTTCCGGAACTGACGGTGACTGCACCCTTCACGCCCAGATAATCCGCGAACTCCTTCTGAAAAGCATTCGACTCGGGGCCTTTGATATACCTTTTCGACTCGATTATTTCAACGGCTTTTCTCTTTATTTCGTCGTCAACGAACATCTCAACAAGATTGTACCTCATTTTTAATCCTCCTCATACGAAAGGTCATCCGCATATTTTAGGAATTCGGCGGGATTCCCGGCGACCACCGTGTTCTCCTTGACATCCTTCGTCACTACGGAGCCGGCACCGACAAGGGCATTCTTTCCTATCTTTATGCCGGGGAGTATCGTGGAGTTGGCACCTATTTTGGCGTTCTCTTCGATGATCACGCCTTCAAGATTTTCTTTTACGCCGGGATAAAGCGGATATCGGGCATTCGTGATGACCACGTTGGGCCCTATCCATGCACCCTTTTTTATGACGCTGTATTCCGGTACGAACGCCTGAGAATGGATGCGCACCCCGTCTTCGATCTTCACATGGTGCTCAACCACGCTGTTGGTGCCAATGCTCACATTGTTTCCTATCACATTGAACTCTCTTATCCTTGCCCCGTGCCCGGTGTTGAAGCCGGAACCGATGACATTGCCCGCATATATCGTGGTGTGGCTCCTTATATGGCTTTTCTCTCCGATCTCCGTGCTGACATCGGAATCCGCACCTGCCGGGGCTATCCCTATGATAACGAAGTCATCTATGATGACCTCTTTTCCGAGCCTGACATCTCCTATGAGCCTGTATGTGTCCATGAATGCACCTGCGCTCCTCATTCGCTCTATGATTATAAGAGTTGTGCCGCCATCACTCCTTTATGGACCAGTCATACCACATAAGGGGGCGCGAGTCATCGCCCGCCCATGCTTTGATGACATCTCCGAAGACCGCCAGATGGTCACCTTCCTCGAAGACATCCCCTTTGCGGCAGACGAAGGCCGATATCGAACCCGGTATGAGAGGGACATCTCCTGCCATGACCGGCTCCACGCCCGCCTCCCCGAACTTGTCCGTATCCATCCCGCTCATGGTTCCGAATATCTCGGCTATCTTTTTCTGACCCGCTCCCAGAACGGATATCCCGAAAAGCTCCGTGTCCTTCATTATCTCCCATGTGTACCTGCTCTTCCTTATCGCGACCATTATCATGGGCGGTTCGGCGGACACCTGCGTTATCCACGCCGCTGTCATTCCGTTCATCCTCTTTCCGTCCCCGGCGCTCACCACTACCACCGGGAGAGGCATCTTCTTCGGAGCGTCCCCCGCATCCATTTCCACGAAGCCCTTCATCACATCACCGTCCGTTGCACCACACATATGTGCGACACACCACCCATATGCACCCGCCCTATTATCCTTTCTCCGAAGAGAGCCCTCACCAAAAACATTTTAAGAATAAAAGAGATACCTGTGTATGGGCATGGAAATGAAATGGGAAAATAATCCATCAAAGATATATTTAGAACATTTAAAGAAAAATAGAGTTATTCTAACTTTTCTTGGGATATTGATTATTACGACACTTTTTATTTAATTAATATACCCCGCAGCTTGCTGCGGTTGGGACAGGAGACGATAT
>CAYYXK010000023.1:0-21872 GCA_964475625.1 uncultured Thermoplasmata archaeon
ATTAAATTCTTAATTTCTAATGAAATCTCAAAAATCTGAACTCAAGTTTTTATTGTTTAAACCGTCTGAAAAATTATTATGCAAAACTAAAAAAGAAATATGTGCAAGGTTGTGCAAAAATGAGTATGTATGCATTTGTACATCAAAATGCATACTTTAGTCAAAGAATATGCAAAGAATAGATATTAGAATTCTTGAGAGAAGCCGGCAAAATAACAATAGATGAAGGACTTCAGCCCTCAAAATAGGAACGTCGTCCCTCGAAAGCAGAAAAATAGGAGGGGATCAGAGCCCTCTGGCAGAAAGTTCCTCGAACTTTTTCATGACACTCTCATCCTGCTTCATAACCTCGTACATCTTCGATATGAGCTCCATCGCTTCCTTCAGCTCAGGGTCGTCCAGCATGACGAATGTTCCGAGCATCCCATCCTCTGCTTCCTCCACCTTCTGTGCTGTCTCAAGGTCCAGTGCCATTCCACACTTATAACAGAACAATGCGGTGGATTCGACGGATGTTCCGCATCTGGGGCACGTCTTCGGGGCCATGATGGAGG
Organism: uncultured Thermoplasmata archaeon; assembly: GCA_964475625.1. Classification (GTDB taxonomy): domain Archaea; phylum Thermoplasmatota; class Thermoplasmata; order WALJ01; family WALJ01; genus JALTFR01. Next base: position 555 of record CAYYXK010000023.1, read on the forward strand.
TCTTCTGCCTGCTTTTATCGACTATCCCATGTATGGCCTCATAGGATCCATCCAGATCCTTTCCGGAGAGATGGACATATGTTCTCGGAACATCGGAGCCTATCACCCACCCGAACCACTGGCATAGCTGTTGTTCCGTGAACTTGGTCGCCAGATATGTGGCCCTGCTGTGCCTGAAATGATGGGGGTTCACAGGCTTCTTTATTCCGGCCTTACTTGCGGTCACCCTGAGCATCTTCGCTACCCCGGCGTATCTCATCTTCCCTCCGTTTCTGCGCAGACCTATGTTAACCCACACATCAGCCTCTCTGTCATCCCGGTTCGGATGGACGGCGAGCCATTCCTGCACATAGGGAACCGATGATATCAGGCTTATCTTCCTTGCTCCGGTCTTTCCGTGAAGTACGACCTTCTTTCCGTGCCTGTAATCCTCGAAGCTCTTTATCTTCAGGTCCAGTATCTCACCTATCCTTGCCCCGCTTTCCCACAGAACCGCTATGAATGCCCTGTCCCTCGGGCTGTTTGCGGCAGCAATCATCTTCAGAACATCTTCCTCCGTGAGAAGGTCCTCCGGAAGCAGATCCTTCTCAACCTTCTTGTTATTGGGCTTCACCCATTTCACGGAATCGGGATATTCTCCATCCCCTATCCATTTGTAAAATGTCTTCAAAAGTACCTTGTAGTCCCTCTTTGTGGACTCTGCAAGGTCCTGATTGTTGATCCAGAAAAGGAGCTTTTCTATGTCTGATTTAGTTACCTTCCCGAAGGGGGCTTTTAACTCACGGGAAATGGTGTGAAGGTACACAAGGTATTTATATATCCTACTCTCGGAAAGCCCCCTAGCAGAAAGGTGGTAAATGTACTTTTCAAGCATCCTGCGGTTCTCTGGGAGCACATCTTCATCCGACATCATCCGCTCGTATGCTTTTCTTATGTTCTTTGCATATTCTTCTCTTTCGATGGTGGGCATATTGTATCTACCTCCGTTCTAATATTTATGTTTTTCCCTGGGGCATTGAACTATAAGTTAAAAGCCCGGCGGGAGCATATAACTATTCACTCAACAAATCATTATCGTGTTTTCCGAAAACACTTTTTACCATCCCACCATGTAGTCGTGTGGATACCGAATATGCGCTCATGACTATCGAATTCATCGTAATATTCATAGAAGTTGCCGTACTGATAGTGCTCTATTACCATATGCGCTCCCTGAAAGAGCATACCATTATTCTTGAAGAACATATTTTTCATATGGAAAAGAGCCTTGACGACCTTGACCGAAAGTTGAAATGGCACTATGAGGCTGTCACCGGGATGTTCGATGAGATAGACATCGACGAGGTCATGGAGAAGGCACACGAAAGGACGGGAAAAGGGAAATAGGTTTAGCGCGGATGATATATCTGGGCCTGTGCCGCGGCCAGACGCGCTATCGGAACTCTGTACGGGGAGCATGAGACATAGTCCAGTGCGCTCATATGGAAGAACTCTATACTGTCCGGGTCGCCTCCGTGTTCTCCGCACACACCGACTTCAAGTCCGTTTCTTACCGATTTTCCGCGCTCCGTACCTAATTTAACGAGCTGGCCGACACCGGCCCTGTCAACCGTCGCAAACGGGTCTTTCTCCAGAACCTTCATCTCAACATACTTTCTAAGGAACTTTGCCTGCGCATCATCTCTGCTGTACCCGAAGGTCATCTGTGTCAGGTCATTGGTACCGAAGGAGAAGAAATCGGCAACCTTGGCTATCTCGTCGGCTGTGAGCGCCGCTCTCGGGATCTCTATCATGGTTCCGAACAGATACTCCACATCAACGCCTTCCTTCTTCATCTCCTCTTTAGCGGTCTTGGTGAGGTGTTCTTTGAGTATTTCGAGCTCTTTCACATGGCCTATGAGCGGTATCATTATCTCAGGATATATCTTCTTACCCTCTCTCATCACCTCTGCGGCCGCCTGTATTATGGCCATGACCTGCATTTCGTATATCTCAGGGTAGATGATCCCAAGCCTGCACCCTCTGAAACCGAGCATGGGATTGACCTCATGAAGTTCGCTGACCACCGTGAACAGCCTTTTCTTCTCACTTATCTCGTTCAACACGGAGTCCATTTCTCTGAGGGTTTCCGCATTCTTAAGTCTCATCTTCAGTTCGTTTATCTCCAGTGTCAATTCTTCTATGCTCGGGAGGAACTCATGCAGCGGCGGGTCAAGTAGCCTTATTATCACCGGAAATCCTTCCATTGTCCTGAAGAACTCCACGAAATCGCTTCTCTGCACGGGTAAAAGCCTGCGGAGCGCCTTTATCCGGTCCTTTCTGGACCGAGCCATTATCATCTCCTGCATTATGGGAAGCCTCTCCGAGCCGAAAAACATGTGTTCCGTTCTTGCGAGACCGATGCCTTCTGCCCCGAACTCTCTCGCTTTCTTCGCCTGTTCGGGCGTATCCGCGTTCGCTCTTATTCCGAGAGTCCGTATCTCGTCCGCCCATGAGAGGAGTTTTTCAAGGTCCCCGCTCAGGCTCGGCTTTATCAAGGGTACGCTTCCGAGAAATACCTCTCCCGTGCTTCCGTCTATGCTTATGACATCCCCTTCATCTATGCGGTTCTCTCCCGCGATGAAATACGACTCTTCCATCTTTATGTCCAATTCGGAGCATCCGACGATAGCAGGTTTCCCCATTGCACGTGCCACAACGGCAGCATGTGAGGTCATACCTCCGCGGGCCGTCAGTATCCCTTCCGCGGCATGCATTCCGTGTATGTCGTCCGGAGCGGTTTCCGGTCTTACAAGTATGACGTTCTCTCCTTCTTTGGCCATCTTGACCGCTTTATCCGGGTCAAATACGACCTTTCCGACCGCAGCGCCCGGAGAAGCGGCCAGTCCCTTTGCTACACTCTTAAGTTTCGATGTCGGGTCTATCTGGGGATGAAGAAGGATATCGACCTGTTCCGGCGTTATTCTCATGATTGCCTCTTCCTTCTTTATCAGGCCTTCAGCCATCATGTCTACTGCCATCTTCACGGCTGCTCCGGCTGTCCTCTTACCGGTCCTTGTCTGGAGCAGATAGAGCTTTCCGTTCTCGATGGTGAACTCTATGTCCTGCATGTCTCTGTAATGTTTCTCGAGCAGTTCCGCAAGCCTAAGGAGTTCCTTGTACTGTTTGGGCATTATCTCTTCCATCGTCGGAAGGTCTCTGTTCGCATCCTGTTTCGAATACTCATTTATGGCGTGTGGTGTCCTTATTCCCGCCACCACATCCTCGCCCTGTGCGTTTATCAGGAATTCACCGTAAAGATGTTTGTCCCCTATCCTCGGGTCCCTTGTGAATGCAACTCCGGTGCCGGAATCATCCCCCATGTTCCCGAATACCATGCTCACTATGTTCACGGCGGTCCCCATCTCATCGGGTATGCCGTTTATAGTCCTGTAAACATGGGCCCTTTCATTGTTCCACGACTCAAAAACCGACCTTATGGCGAGTTTCAGCTGTTCCAGTGGATCCTGAGGGAATTCGTAGTTATAGCGGTGGTATATTCTCTTGTACTCTTTGACCACCTTTTTCAGGTCCTCCACGCTGAGTTCCACATCAAGCTTCGCACCGCTCTTCTTTTTGATATCTTCGAGCTTCTTTTCGAAATTCTCATGGGGTATCGCTAGCACCACATTTCCGAACATCTGGAGAAGCCTTCTGTATGCATCCCAAGCGAACCACTCATTACCTGTCCGTGCGGCAAGACCCGCAGCACTCTTGTCCGTGAGTCCCAGATTGAGTATGGTGTCCATCATCCCCGGCATCGATATGGGTGCTCCGGACCTTACTGAAACGAGCAGGGGGTTCTTTTCGCTTCCGAACTCCTTTCCCGTAAGTTTTTCCAGCTTTTCAATTGCATCCAGAACCTGTTCCCACATACCTTCGGGAAACCCCCCTTCTTCGAAATAATTTATACAGGCCTCTGTTGTGACCGTGAACCCGGGCGGGACCGGCAGGCCTATCCGTGTCATCTCACATAGACCGGCACCTTTTCCACCTAAGAGCATCTTATTCTTTCCGTCTCCTTCGCTGAACATATAGACATATTTCGTCATTTTATCGTCTCCTGCATGAAACCGTAAAGCGAACATATACCGGGCATATATAACATTTCACAGGCTTCCAAAGGAGTTTGTACCAAATACTTTTTATGTCATAAGAGAAAAGTTCATAGGAGCACATGCGCTCGCCACTACCAACAACCCACCTTAGAGGGGTCCTTCCCCTCTTCCATTCTTTTTTACCACGGTTCCGTCCAGAAGAACCACCTCTTCGAGAGTGAATCCGTCGGAGCGGAGAACCGGACCGAGAAATTCCCCGTTGTTCACCGCGGCACCGCCGTAGAATCTGTTCATCGCAGGCATGACTATGAGCTCCTTTTCCAGATATCTTCCTCTGAGCCAGCAGGGCTCTTTCTGGGAATTGCCTATGGCATCCGTGAATTCATAGGAGGGGTGCATGTGTCCCATGACCAGAACATCCGAATCCATCACTTCCTCCGAGGGCCATGCATGCCCGTGGAATATACCCATTCCTTTGTAAACGAAGCCCGATCCCGGAATGATTTTCACAAGATGCCCTATCTCGTCCTGAAGACCGCCGTCGTGGTTGCCCTTGACAAGGTATATCTCCTTGAAATGTGCGGATACCTCTTTTATGAACATCCTCGTGGCCTCAAACTCCCTTTTTCCCGCTGAAATCCCGTGTTTCAGGTCTCCGTTTATTATGAGAACATCCGAACCCCCGATCTCTCCGAGTTCAATGACCTCATTTTTCATTTCCTTCCACTGCGACGGTATCCTTATGCCTTTTTTCTCCAGAAAATACTCTATCCCGATGTGCAGGTCGGAGATTATAAGCGCATCTCCGGCGGAGAGCGCAGGTTTTCCGAATATCGGTTCGGGTTTCACGGTGGAAAATGACATTCCTATTATTTGTTTCCTCAAAAAGGAAGAAAGGTTTTCACGATTCAAGCTCCCGTTCCCAAACCTTAAAACCCTTCGCTCATTCCCATCCCGATGCCCGTGTTCTGCCCGAGATGCGGTACCCTCATGATGAAGGTCGGAGGGAAAATGAAATGCCGGAAATGCGGCTATGTCGAGGGAGAGCGCGAGCCAGAGAAAGTTGAAAAGGCGTCATACGGGGACGGTCTATTTCCTTTCAGGGACATACGGGAAGGGCAGAGGCAGTTCCTTGAAGACTGCAGGTACACCGTGAAGAACGGCAGGCAACTTATCGCCCACGCACCCACGGGTATAGGTAAGACGGCGGCGGCACTGAGCGCTGCCATGGAAGACTCTCTGGCGAACAACAGGATGACGTTTTTTCTGACATCAAAACGCTCCCAGCACCGGATTGCCGTGGAAACCGCACGCAGGATGGAGGGGCAAATAAGGCTGGTTGATATAATCTCCAAGCAGGAGATGTGTCCCAGAGATGAGAAAAGGCTTCCGTATCAGGTATTCTCAAAGCTCTGTCAGGAGATGGTCAAGAAAGGTCAGTGCGAATATTTCAGAAAGGACAATCGGGATGTGGTGGATGCGGTATTATCCGAGCCTATGAGCGTGGAGGAGCTTGTCTCAATATCGAGGAGGCACGGAGTATGCCCTCATAAAGCCGCTCTCGATGCCATGGAAAGGGCGAACCTCGTGATATGCGACTACACGCTCGTGTTCACGGACCTCAATGAGAAACTTTTCACAAGGATAAAGCGCCCGATGTCGGACATAAATCTCATAGTCGATGAGGCCCACAATCTTCCGGACCGTTTGCGCTCCGATCTGAGAAGTTTTCTCAACCTTGAGATGCTTCAGGAGGCACGGCGTTCCTTAAAGGAGGACGGGCTCATCGCAGGGATAGTAAAACGCATGGAAACAGGGCTTGAGGAAAGGCTGGACGAGATGGGAGATACGGAGGCGGAGGTCTCAAGGGAGTTCTTCACCGATATTCTGGATTCCGCACTCAAAGGTTCGCTGGAGCAGATGGATGTTGAAGACTTCAAGAAGAGACTTTACGACCTCGGAACGAAGGATGCACTGGATGGAAAGGAGCCGATGAGCCTTTATCTCTCGCAGTTCATAGAGGTATGGTCTTCCGATTCAAAGTCGATAGTCTATATCGCCCACGGGGGAGAGAAATGGATAAGGTGCAGCCTTCTGGACCCTTCCGTACTCTCGGCATCGGTCTTTCAGGGAGCGCATTCATCCATATTGATGAGCGGAACCCTTTACCCCGGAGAGATGTATGCGGACCTTCTGGGAATGTCGGACCCTCTTATTCGGGAATATGACAGCCCGTATCCGCACCATAACAGAAAGGTCGTTGTAACTGATTATCTCACCACCGCCTACAAGCGAAGGGGGACCCGGATGTATCAGGCATATGCGAACCACATAATAGAGGCTGCAAGGACATGCCCCGGAAACATAGCCGCATTCTTCCCGTCATACGGCATGATGGAGAAGATTATGGAGCGCATGGAGCTGATGGAACACGATAAAGAGGTCATAGTGGAGCGTAGGAGCATGAGCAAGAGGGAAAGGGAGGAGATACTCACCGAGCTGGAGAATGCAAGGAGGTACGGAGGCGCTCTTCTTCTTGGAGTACAGGGCGGCTCGCTTTCCGAGGGCGTCGATTATAAAGGAAATCTCCTCTCCGTTGTTATGGTGATCGGGCTGGCGGTCTCACCTCCGAATGCGGAAACGGAGGCTCTGCGCAGATATTACGACGAAAAATTCGGGAACGGCAAGGGCTGGGACTATGTCTTCATATCACCTGCGGTGAACAAGGCGATGCAGGCCGCGGGAAGAGCGATACGGGATGCGGAGGACAGGGCAATAATAGTTCTGATGGATGAGCGCTTCGCACAGCGGAGATATACCCGTTTCCTTCCGAAGACCATGAGGCCTGAGAAGGTGGAGGGGTTAAGGGATGTTTGCGGGGAGTTCTACGGGTGAGGGAGCACAGGCGGCATCACTCGATAGATTTAAAAAATAAAAGATTAGTATGAACTCATCTTCTCCTTCTCTCAATGGCATAAACAGCCGTAACAACCAGCAAAGAAAGAACTGCGGTAGCGATTCCAAAACCGGGCAGGCCCCAGCCGGATTCTTCGCTTGAGTTCGAAGACAGGCTTCCATATTTATATTCCATCAGTTCCAAACTAACATATGACTCTCCATCTTTCGAAATTACTATTTTTGCGGGAATCCCGTTCGATGTCATATGGAAGTTGTAATCCAACCCGTTTCCGTTTTCTTCTTTTATCATGACCGTATTGAAGCTGCCTGCTTTGCAGTTTATTTTTTCTTCGGAGACGGCACTGAACCTTTCCACTATGTTCCTAGTGGTGTTCGTTTCATCATCTCTCCATTTTCCCTGTGTTGTGATGTCCCTGTATCTGTTCAAGATATGGCTCGTTTCCGTGGTGGCCGTTTCCCACGTTTTTCCCGAATATATCGGGACATCGAAGATGTTTACCGGCGGTGAATACGTGCTCACACTTGTATTTTCGGAAGCTATCCGGTCATAGACATCATAATACTCTTCATCTGCTATAAGAAAATCATCCATCCTCTGATACATCTCTTCCTTGACAATCGCCATCGTGTCGTTTTCCATCCATCTCTTTTCGGTTCGGAGGACATGGACGCTTCCGTTGAACCATATATCATGCGAAAAAACAGAGAAATTGAACTTTATGTCCACAGTTAACAGTAAAATCACGCATTGATATTCGGTACCGTTCACATCTATCTTTTCATATCCGGAGGTGTTGAGTTTCGCATCTTTATAATACAGGTCCACACTCGCATTGTTTCCGTATTTTTCGGTTATCTCATTCACCATTCCCTCGGGATTCACATCATAGATGAAATAGTCTCCGGACGAATAATGCGGACTTTCCGTCATTCTTACTTCCGCCGCAACAAGCCCTCCCGTAACAAACAACATTCCTACCAGCACTGCACCCAAGATAGTGGTATTTTTCACATTCATCCAATCGCCGAGGAGGAGTATATGTTTTACATATTTAAATTTTTCTTTATTCGCTTTTCTGCGCTATCCAGTCCGGGAATTTTTCCAAGCAGAACCCGCGATAATCACCTCGCAATCCTTATGCACATGTTTTATGCGGTTGTTTTCCAGTATTATGCGCTTCGGATTATGTTCACTCAAAGACCCTCTTCGAGACCTCTTTCGGGAAATACATCGGGCGATAGGGCATGCCTGCGGTCTTTTCCTTTATTTCGGTAAGGAGCGCATCCAGTGTCATTTCTCTGTTCGCATTCTCCTCGCGCACATAGACCGTCAGATTCTCCGATTCCATCTCCTTGTCCCCTATGACTATGACATATGCGACCCAGTCCTGCTTTGCGTTCCTCACCTTCTTTCCGACGCTGGTGTCCCGGTCGTCGTATCCGGCCCTTATCCCTTTTCGGTTCAAGGTCTCGGCCATCTCCCTTGCTTTCTCAACATGTACATCCTTCACGGGAAGGAAGCGCACCTGCTCGGGATTGAGCCAGAGCGGTATGGTCCCGACCTTTCCCCGTGATTCCTGAATAACGGCGGAGTCGAATATCGTGTATATGTATCTTTCAAGCGTTCCTATGACCGCCGTATGAAGGATTATCGGATATTGCTCATTGCCTTCGGAATCCACATATCTTATCCCGAAGCGTTTGGCATTTCCGACATCCATCTGGACCGTCCCTATCTCGCGCATCCTGTTGTTGAAGTCCTTGATGTGGTACTCTATGTTTATTGTCCAGTAGTAGTTTATGCCCTCAGGGTAGAAATGCAGCAGGGCCTTTTTCTTCCTCGGGCTCAGAAGGGTGAGCAGCCAGTCCTTCGAATCCTCGTATGCCTTTTTTGATGAGAAGTTTATCAGCATCTCATAATCGCGCCCTATTTTCTCGATCTCCGAGAATATGCGCTCATGCACCTTTGCGAACCACTCTCTTGCATCTTTCTCGTCCTTGCAGACCACGTGGAGGTCCGGCATGTTCATCCTGCGGGTTCTGAAGCACAGCATCGTTTCGCCTGTCTGTTCAAGGCGGTATGCATCGGCAACCTCGAAGGCCCCGAACGGAAGCTGCCTGTAGCTCATGTTCCATTTGCGCATCATGGCGAACTGCTGGTGGCAGGCCGCATATCTCAGAATAAGGCGTTTGTCGCCGGTGTCTATGAAATATAACCTGTCCCCGAAGAGGTCCGCATGCTCTTTTACCGCAGGTTCCTCCACATTGAACATATTTGTGCCCTTGACGGTCATAACCGGTATGCCGAGGTCGTTGACCACCTGCCATGAATAATCCGAAACAAGGTCCATGATGAGGGCTCCTTTGGGTGCGAAGTGCATATGTCCTGCATCGCTCATCTCCTCCCATTCTATTCCGAACTTGTGGCAGAGACGCGCGTATTTCGGCTCGGATTTGCCTGCTTCTTTGCGGAGCGCCTCCTTTTTCACCATGACGGAGAATGCATCATCTCTCAGTTCCGCGTTCTCCACTTCAGTCTCCGTTCCATCGTATTCGAGTATCAGAAAACTCTCCTCACCTTCCGGTTTTTTCGCCCCTTTCTTGGCCTTTATCTCCCTAGAGAGTTCGCTGAGCGGGTGTCCTTTGCAGGATATCTTGAATGCCTTATACCATCCAAAGGGAGAGCGCCCGACATTCCCTTCGAACGAGCTGCTCAGTTCCGCCTCCAGCTCCTTTATCAGGTCTATGGCCATCTCGGGATGGGCAAGGTCGCTGCTCAGATGGGCATAGGGATACAGCATTATGCTCTCGGCTTTCACTGTCTCAGCCGTCTTCAGTATCTCTTCCTTTGCCAGCAGTATATCGTCCTCTGTATCCCCTCGCTCAACCGCTGTGAAGACCACCAGAGCCTCCTCCATCCTCCCTTTCACCATCTCTTCCGGTATCTCTTCGGCGCTCTTCATCGCCTTCTTTTTTGTCTCGTACTCGATATAGTCAGAATGTATGAGCAGTATCTTCAACGAATCACCGTGCCGGAATCCCAATCGGTATAAAAAAGGTGGCGCATTCCCACCATGAGAGAACATTTAGAGAATCGTACCAGAATCCTTATATCTCGCAGAAGGATAGGAGAATAAGGTGAATAAAATGATGAAAAAAATTATCGTTATGACATTTATCATTCTTCTGCTGTCCATGAACTATACCGCAGATGAAGGATATGCAGAAACGCGTAGCGGAGATCTCGGCACAAAGCCAATGGTGCTCTATGTACACAATGCAAGCGAAGCACAGTATGTTTTCGACTACTCGACCACACATATGATGAACACAACCCTCGGAGATCGCATGGACTCGGTAACAGACACACAGAGAGTCACAATGAACTGGTATCTAGCACCGGTTTTGGCAGGGCCGCTACCAGTTAATGGCAACATAACTTTCACCATATATGCAAACACAACAGGGATATCCGCCAACGCCAACCTAAACCTGAAGATATATGAAGTTACATACAAGAGTGGAACGGACACTCAGGAGAGTCTTATTGCAGAAGGGGGGCCGCAGAGCTACACCATGACATCCACCATAGATGCGTATTCTGTCTCTGCACAGGTCAACCACACATTTCAGGAGGGCTCCAGCATAAGGATATATCTGGAGATACAAGGGGGTGCATCATCCGTGTTCACAGCATGGTATGGGGACGCCACATATGATTCCAGAGTGGCATTTGATTCCCTGAACTTTTTGAAGGTGGCCGACACATACACTCTCGATGGGAGTGACACACCAAAAAATGCGTTTGATCCACAATCTCCGGATAAAACAATAGAGATACGTGCAAACCTTACAGACCCATTTGGTGGATATGACATACTATGGGTCAGAGTTACCGTGCTTTCCCCCGAAGGAACGGAGGTTCTGAGCAACGTCACCATGGAGAAGATAGAGGGAACTCCGATATCATACAATAATATATATGAAAAAGAAATATCCTATGCCGGTCTTTCTGTAGGAACATACACAATCATAGTGTATGCCATGGACAACAACGGCCATAACTATTACTACCATATGCAGAAATATGAATACGGACCATATGGTGATGAAGGTCGCGGAGAGTTTTCAATAGGTCTGCCCAACACCGTGGAGTTTACAATCTATGATGCTGCAGGTCAGCCTCTGCCATATGCAGACATCAGGATGCTCTATGAGGGGGAGATAACGTCATCAGGAATGACAGATGAGAATGGGAAGTCATCCCTGGGAGTATACACCGGGACATACACGATTCAGGTGATATGGATGGAGACCACCATAACAGGAGACAGCACCATCATGGTCATAAATGGGGACGAGAACAACAGCATAAGCGGCGACGAGCTCAGCGTGGATTCGGACATGAGTGTGGGGCTGTACGGCAATGTTGGAAATCTGACATTCCACACGACGGACGCCGACGAGCTGGATCTCGATAACGCCGCAGTATACATCATATATCCGAACGGAAGCGCACGAATATCACCATTGAAGACGGACGCCGACGGGCTGGCATATGTTGGACATGTGGCAGGGGGAGAATATACCATATCTGTGGTATGGAAGGGTGCCGAGGTATTCTCATCCCATGTGAGCGTACTTTTCACCAGGGACGACCCATCTACGATTTATGAAATAAGCACAGCAGTGTACAATATGGAGATATATCTATACGATTCCCGGGGAAATACTGTACCAATGGTCACGGTATTCGTGGCAGATTCTGAAACAGGCAATACAGAGGCCTTTGGAATGAGCTCTTCAGAAGGTCTTGTACGGGTCAGAGTTCCAGGCGGAGATAAGAGGATTCAGGGATACTGGAACGATGTAATTGTCTATGACGGAGGACACGAAATATCCTCATCCGGAAAGGTGGACCTTACATGCAACATATATTATCTCGAAATATCTGTGTTAGACGCGGATGGAGTTTCCATATCCGGGGCTCATATAACCCTGGAAAAGAACGGAACCGTGCTGAAATACTCTAGGACGGATTCAGAAGGCGATGCCACATTCCGGGTTGCTCCTGGAGAATACACCATAAGGACCAGATTTACGACGACATATATGATGAAGGCCATAGACCTAGAGAAGACAGAAGATGTTAGCGTGGTCTCAGACACCGAGCAAACAGTCAAATTTGAATCCTATCCGCCGAACGCCGTCACAACACCTCTGGTTATGTTCTCCCTTATCGTTCTGCTACTGCTTGTCATTACAGGATTCCTTGCATACAAGCTGATCAAATCCCCTAAAGGGGAATCGGATAGGAGCGCAGATGTTTCTGATGCCGGAAAACCTGACAATCTTACCTCATCCGAAGAGACAGAGGAACGAACGGACATCGAGGATTCTAGCGAATCAATGTAAAACCTTTTATTCTCTTTTTTCATATTAATAAAGCGCATCCGACATTCGTTTTATACAAAAAACTTTAAATCCCCCCTGTGTATGAGCGAGTGAGGGAAACACATGGTAATGCCCAACACACTGCTCGAACAGTCCATAAACCACAGGGTCGTCCTGCTTCTGAAGGATGGAAGGATACTGGAAGGAAAACTGGTAGGCTTTGACGACTACATGAACATGGTGCTGGAAGATACGGAGGAGACCACCGAAGAAAGGGTCAGGCGGCTTGGAAAGGTGGTTCTCCGTGGAAACAACGTCGTAAGCATAGCGCCCAAATGAGGACGAAAGGATTAAATACCGAGGTGTAATCCTCCACACAGCACTTTTAGGAGAGAACTCCTGTGCTGATGAAGGGAGAAAGTGCCCTGAAAAATAAAATTTAAAGGTTGATACTATGAAAGACGAAAACGCAGAGTTGAAGGAAGGGACCACCACTCTTGCGATGATATGCAAGGGCGGTATCGTGATGGCCACTGAATCAAGGGCCACCATGGGAACCCTGATATCCAACAAGAGGACGAACAAGCTGTTCAAGATAGACGATCATCTCGGAATGACAATAGCAGGGCTTGTAGGAGATGCCCAGCTTCTCGCAAGGTATCTTTCCGCAGAGGTCCAGCTTTACAGAATAAAGAATGGAAAGCCTCTGAGCATAAAAGGGGCCGCCACCATGATGTCCAACATACTGAACGGAAGGAGATATTATCCTTACTGGGTTCAGCTTATAGTCGCGGGAATGGATGATAGCGGTGAACATGTGTACTCGCTTGATGCCGCCGGTGGTTCGATAGAGGACGAATATGTTACCACCGGCTCAGGCTCACCCTATGTGTACGGTGTCCTTGAAGACCATTACAAGAAAGGAATGAGCATAAAGGACGGGGTCGATCTGGCTGTGAGAGCTCTTTCCATGGCCATGAGAAGGGACTCCGCGTCAGGCGGATACATAAATCTCGCGACGATAACGAAGGACGGATTCAAGCGCTATACCGATAAGGAGCTTGAATCGATAAGAAAGAAGTATCAGTAGGAATTTTCATGAGCTTTGAAGATGTGCTGAGGGAGGCAAGACAGGCCGTAAACGACGTCCTCGGAGGTAGGGCGGACCTTGTCAAGATAACCTTCGAAGGCCCGGAGATCGTGATATACACCAGAGAGATGACGGCATTCGCAGAGAGCGATGAGATAATCAACAGCCTTGCAAGAAAACTGAAGAAAAGGGTCACCGTCAGGCCGGACCCCTCAATAACCCTTCCCGAACAGGATGCCGAGGTGGAGATAAGCCATATCGTGCCAGAGGACGCAGGGATAACCGGATTCTACTTTGAGAAAGATACTGGGCAGGTGACCATAGAGGCAAAGGCCCCGGGAAAGGTAATAGGAAAGAAGGGAGCTCTCCTCAATGAGATAAAGAGAAGGACCGGATGGGCACCGCAGGTTGTCAGAACCCCGCCGATACCCTCAAAGACCATAGAAGATATAAGAAAATACCTCAGAATGGTCGGAGATGATAGAAGGGTCTTTCTTGAAAGGCTGGGAAAGAGGCTCAACCGGGACACAATAGAGAAAGGGGAATACTGGGTTCGTTTCACGGCCCTCGGAGGATACAGAGAAGTGGGGCGGAGCGCAACCCTTCTGATGACGAAGAACAGCAAGATACTGATAGATGTCGGCGTGGATGTTTCCACGGATCCGGATAAGAGAACGCCATTTTTGGAGGCTCCGGAGCTTCAACCTCTCGATTCTATAGATGGCATAGTCCTTACCCACGCTCACCTCGATCATTCCGGTCTGATACCCGCTCTCTACAAATACGGTTATGACGGCCCTCTCTACTGCACACCACCAACGCGGGACCTTATGGCTCTTCTCCAGCTCGATTATATCAAGGTCGCTCATGGGGACAACGGAAAGAGTCCCTACAGTTCGGGGGACATAAGGAATGCGGTGAAGCACTGCATAGCCCTGAAATACAAGGAAACGACCGACATCGCACCGGACATAAAGCTGACGTTCCACAATGCGGGGCACATTCTCGGTTCCGCATCGACGCATTTCAACATAGGGAACGGAACCCACAACCTTCTGGTAACGGGCGACATAAAGTATGAGAAGACATGGCTTTTCAACGCCGCCAATGTGAAATACCCGCGTCTTGACACGGTTATAATGGAATCCACATACGGAGGCTACAACGACACTCAGCCGACCCGTAAGGAGGCCACCGATGACCTGAGGGAGATAATCACACGCACGCTTGCAAAGAAGGGGAAGGTCCTGATACCTGTCTTCGCAGTGGGAAGGTCGCAGGAGGTCATGCTCGTCCTTGAAGAACTTATGAGGACCAAGGAGATACCGGAACTCCCGGTTTATCTGGACGGAATGATATGGGAGGCAACTGCCATACACACAGCATATCCCGAGTATCTCAACAGCGACCTGAGGCGCAAGATATTTTCCGAAGAGGGTAATCCTTTCCTATCAGATATATTCCACCGGGTTGAAACAGGCTCTCAGAGAGAGTCCATCATAGGAGATCCTGACCCGAAGATAATACTGGCGACATCTGGTATGATGAACGGTGGGCCGGTGATGGAGTACTTCAAGCACTGGGCCGACGACGAGAACAACACGCTCATATTCGTCGGTTATCAGGCGGAAGGAACGCTCGGAAACAAGATACAGAGGGGCTGGAAGGATGTTACTCTCATGGAGAGGGGCAACCCGATAACCGTGGAGATAAAGATGGACATAGAGAGCTCGGAAGGATTCTCCGGACATTCTGACAGGAGGCAGTTGATGCGCTTCGTATCCGCTCTGGACCCGCAGCCCCATAGAGTGAGCATGTGTCACGGAGAGGAATCGAAGTCCATAGAACTGGCCTATGCGATAAAGAGGAAATACGGGATAGACACCGTCGTTCCGAAGAATCTTGAAACCATCAGGGTGAAATAAAATAGAAAAGAAAGCGTGAATGGGTTTAGTATTCTCTCCATGTATGGCCGCATTTCGTACAGCGATATATCCTTGTTTCGGGCTCATCGGCGGACCTTGTCTGTTCAAGCCTCCAGTATGCCTCGTTATTGCCGCATTTGGGACACTCCACCTTTGTTTTCGGAAGTATGCCCTCATCGCCTTCGATGACCACCATCTCTTTTTCCTCGGCAGCTTCCTTGATTATCGTGCCGCCTCGTATGGGCTTAGCATAGCTGCACTTCGTACAGACAAGAACCTCTTCTCCTTTGTCGTTTCTCTGGGGTACCATTATGGAATGGCATTTGGGGCAGAACATCATGGCCATGCTATCACTTGCCCTTCCTTCCGTGTGCCCTGATGGAGGGTCTGACCTTCTCGGCACCCTTGCCCTTCTTATTCAAGCCGCGCCCCTTCTTTCCCGCGCTCGTAAGCCCTCTTTCGGCCCGGCTCTTATGCTTTCCTATCCAGTTTATCTTCGGGTCGCTCTTTATTACTGGATGATGCGGGTCCACAAGTATGACCTCATAATACTTCTGTTTGCCGTCCTGACCCACCCAGTAGGAGTTCAGAACCTCGAGGTTCGGATACTTCTTGGACGCTCTTTCCTCGGCTATTCTCTGAATGCTCTTCCCCATGGTTATCTTGAGAATACCCTTCTTGCTCGCTTTTCTTCCGCCCTTTATGCGCCTCTTTCTGAGTCCGCCCCTTCTTACCTTGACACGGACAACTATGTATCCCTGTTTGGCCTTATAGCCCAGTTCCCTTGCCCTGTCGAGCCTTGTCGGGTACTCCACACGCATAATGGAGGGCTGTTTCCTCCATTCAATCATACGCTCCCACTGGATTCTCTTCATATCGCCGTGTCTGGGCTTCTTCCAAGAATCGCCCACATAGCCGTACATGTTCTTCGGCTTCTTTGCGGGCTTCTCCTCATCCTCATATGAGGGAGCGCTCTCGGCCGGAGTTTCAGCCGTCTGTTCAACAATCTCTTCGTCTGTCATTCATATCAACTCCTTAGGGTTCACCGGATGGCACATCCCCTTTCAGCCTGTCGAAAATGTGGTGGTATAAATAGGTGAGGGTTATCGGAGAGGCAGTTTCCGTATGAAATATATGTTCCCCTCGTGCTTCATCTCCACGAGTTTTCCCGATTTCAGGAGCCTTTCTATCACAGACCAGTTCTCACCGTCCCTTTCAAGCAGAGATTCCACGGCATCCTTTCTCATAGGGTGCACGGATGTTATGGAAAGAATGTCCCTTTCGGCATCGCCGGAGGCTGAGAAATTGCCTCCCTCGTAGGATATAAGGAACTCGACTGGCACGGATTCGAAGAGCATGTGATATGCCCGGTTCAGCAGTTCCTCGGAGGGCATGGAGACCCACGGCTCGGACGGTGGTCTCGTCGGTGCGGAGATATATGCGGTATCCGGTTTCAATTCGGTTAGGAAATCCGCAATCCGTTCAAGTTCTCCAGAATAATCCAATCCTCCGATTAGCATGGTCTCGCTCACCAGCCTTCCTTTGAAGTTTTTCCTCAGTTCGAGCATGCCTTCGAGAATGGCATCGTGGGAGAGCGTGGCAGGCCGGTCTATCCTATCCCAAAGCTCCGGGCTGACGGCATCCAGTTTCACGGAGATGAAATCGAATTGCAGGAGTTCCTGCCTCACTTCTTCCATCCACAGAAGCGAGGAATTGGTGATTATCGCCATTTTTCCGAGGGATTTCAGCATACCTGCCGTTTTTCCGAGGTTGATGTCAAGCGTCGGCTCACCATCCGGAACGAAGGTGAGGAAATCCACACGCTCGCCTTCAAGCCTCTCAAGGACCCCCGAGGCCTGCCCGAATATCTCCTCGGGTTCGTAATAGGCCCGCCTTTTCGCAGTCTTCCTGACAGTACCGCCCAACTGGCAGTAAACGCAGTCGTAAGTGCATATCTTCGGAGGTATGTTGTTTATTCCAAGGCTGCGGCCCAGCCTTCTGGACGGCACAGGGCCGAAGACAAGGTCCATGAAATCCCATGCCATAGCACGGCTTAAAGATTTCCACAAAATCCTTTTTAAGAGTACCCTGTTCCTCAAACATGCACCTCATCTCATGGAATGTGAATGGAATGCGCGCAGTTCATCGAAAGGAGATACTTCCCGGGCTGATTCACGAGCTGGGCGCGGATGTGTATTGCTTTCAGGAGACCAAGGGAGGGCCTAACGATTTCCCTGCGGAGATAAGGCATGTGGATGGCTACGAGGCACACTGGTATCCCGCGCAGAGAAAGGGATACAGCGGAGTGGTCACATACACGCGAATAAAGCCTGAGGATGTCATCTACGGCATCGGCCACGAGCTCTATGATTCCGAGGGAAGGGTTCTCACCCTTGAATTCCCTGATTTCTACCTCATCAATGCCTATTTCCCGAATTCCCAGCACGGCCTTACGAGGCTGGACTTCAAGATTGACTTCAATGAGAAACTGCTGGAGTTCTCCGAGGGACTGAGGAAGAAGAAGCCGGTGATACTCTGCGGGGACTTCAATGTGGCCCATCAGGAGATCGACATAGCGAGGCCTAAGGACAACGAGGGCAACCCCGGATTCACCAAGGAAGAGAGGGACTGGATGACGCGCTTTCTGGAGCACGGATACATAGACACATTCCGCTACCTGCACCCCAACGAGGTGAAATACTCGTGGTGGAGCTACCGCACCAGAGCCAGAGAGAGGAACATCGGCTGGCGCATAGACTACTTCATAGTCAGCGAGGAACTCAGGGACAGGGTGAAGAAGGCCGGAATACTCAACGAGATAATGGGCTCGGACCACTGCCCGGTTGAGCTGGTAGTGGAGTAATTATAGTCAGAGACATAACCTTCTAAATCAATATGTTTCTGACTAGCAGTCTCCAACCAGACAAAAGCCAGTTTGCAGAAATTCTAAGTTAACAAAGTTAGGTCGGAGACTTATAAATAGGAAAGGGGATTCCCGCCCATGCTCACGCTCATACTCGCGGATGCCGAGCTCGAACTGATACCCCAGCGCATATGGGGGCGCCCCGCGGTAATTGCATATACGAAGCGCAGGAAGAAGAAGGCGAAGATGTGCCTTCTGGATGCAACATACCACCACTCCGCAATGAAGGAACTGGAGGACGGAGGCCGCAGGGGAAGGCCGGACATAGTGCATATGTTCATGCTTCTGGCCATGGATTCTATAGCCAATCAGGAGGGAAATGTCAGGGTGGTGGTGCACACGAGGAACGACGAGATAATCGAGGTCAATCCTGAAACAAGGCTTCCGAAGCACTATGACAGGTTCATCGGCCTGATGGAATCCCTATACGACATGGAAGCCGTCCCGTCCCGTAAAAATCCACTTCTGGAACTGACATACGGATACCCGCTGAAAGACTACATCGAGGACATAAGGAAGAATGAAGAGACAATCGTCATGTCTCCCGAAGGTGAGAAAGCGGAGCTCGGCGGCCTATTCAAAAAGAAAGGGAATTATATCGTGATAATCGGGGGTTTTCCTGAAGGAGATTACCGGAGCCCTGTTTACGATATGGCGGACAGGAAGGTTTCCATATATGACGGCATGCTGAAGGTCTGGACGGTAACGGCAGAGGTGATTGCCGATTATGAGCGCATCCGTTAGGCCGTCCCTTGGAACCCTTGGGGTATTGGGCCTAAAAGATGTTAAGATGTCCGCCATACCCACCACCGCATACATCATGCTTGGCGACAGATGCAGGTCCAACTGTTCTTTCTGCACGCAGCGCAGGGAGAATCCGCAGAGCGACAGGTTATCAAGGGTAATATGGCCGGGATACGACGAGGACGCGTTGATAGATGCGCTCCGCCACAAGAGAAATTTCGCCAGAGTATGCCTTCAGACCCTCGACTACGAGGGAATGGTGGAGGATTCCGTGAGGATTGCAGGGCAACTGTCCGATATATATCCCGTATCCGTTTCAATGGTACCTGTTCCCGAGGAAGATATGCTGATATTGAGAGATGCGGGAGTCGAGTACATGAGCATAGCTCTCGATGCCGCCAACCCGGAGATTTTCAGAAAAATAAAAGGGAAAGGCACGGGTAACAAATTCACATGGGAATCTCACTGGAAAGCATTGAAAGCCTCCGTGAACATATTCGGAAAGGGGAACACGCACCTTATCGTCGGGCTGGGTGAGAGCGATGAGGACCTGATAGATGTCATGCTCAAACTGAGAGATACGGGCGTTTATACGGCTCTCTTTGCATATACTCCGGTCAATGGAGGAAGTCCGCCTAATTTCGGCAGATATAGGGCGATACAGATGGCCCGTTCTCTTATCTACGAGTATGAGATAAGCGATTTTGAGTTCCGGGACGGTAAGATCGTGGGATTCGGAGCGGATGAAGATGTGATGGAAGAGGCGGAGAAAAGGGCGTTTCTGACATCCGGATGTCCGGGATGCAACAGGCCGTTCTACAACGAGAGACCGGGCAGACCTCTCTATAATTACCCCTTTCCACCCGAAAGATCCATGCTCGGAAAGGACATTGAAAGTATGAAGGCATATCTCGGTATGTAAACCGGAGCGCTCCATCTTTTCGAAAGACCATCCTTTTTCCAAACATTCTGTTCAAAAGCGCGGTGCGGAAAATATGCGAGTGAGCAGGCGAACCCGAGTTTCTTTCCCATCCGGTGGCTTTCTTTGGAGGGTGAGCCAGCGGAGCGAGCAGAAAAGAAAGGGCCCGAAGCGGACCCGCGGGGATTCGAACCCCGGTCCCCGGCTCCGAAGGCCGGAAGGATATCCAGACTACCCTACGGGCCCATGGAAATGGGGAAGTGAGAGGGCTTAAAAAGATTTGTAGGTGTCTTATCGGATATGTATTGCGTTGTAGTTCTCACTAACGCTCTCATTTTCAGAATATCTTTGAGGGTTTAAACGATAAAAGAGATATTTCCAGAATTCTTTGAAATCTTTATTATCCGGCATACTTATCAGCATTTCTTCTTTATTTTCTGATGTGATGTAGATTACCGAATTATTTTTTGTCTTTCTATCGGGAAAGAACTGAGCAATCTGTTCTGAGGAAAGTAAAGAAACCTCCGAACCTCGTATTTTAAATCTTTTTTCTTCTCCTCTGTAATACACCAGCATATCCCCTCCTTCAAATCTTATGTCAAGTGGTATCGCTATACGTAGCATTGCGAGAACCATTATTGAAATGAATACTACAGTATAGAGGGCTATGGCCATGTAGAATACCGCTCCAGCATAGGTAGATGTGAGTACCGGATACAAGATGGCTATACCTATTCTTCCGTAAAGGAAGTATGCGGCAACAACCAGAATGAATATCTCAAATCGGTTGTAGATTGCAATCTCTTCGATTTCAGAGGGTTTTGCATTTTTAGGGCGGATTATCAGGCCGTTTTTCATAAACGCCACCACCCCGGTCAGTAACACTAGAAGAAGTGAAGATATGCATGTTACCCCCACCATTTCAGGACGCATCATGATTGTGTAAATGAGTAAGAAAAAAATTATAATGCCCGCACTCGCCATTAAAATCTGCACAAGAACAAAGTTGGACACCCTCAATGTGCGCAAGACGTTCATGCCAAGGCATCACACTCTGGCATATATTCTTACCGATTGAGGCAATATCTCCGGACAGATAACAACGAGACCCTCTCCGTGCGAACTTTGTTATTACAGATTACGGACTTCTTCGAAGTCCTATGTCCGAAAACTTCGTTTTCGTCCATTCGAACCACGACCTTTTTTCAAAGCAACATGTCCAAAAAGGTCTGGTCCTAATCTGCCCCCGTTAATTGGAGAAAAATTGGTTAGTAGCCCCGGGCAGATAACGGGCTTTCAGCCCTATG
>CAYYXK010000024.1:0-21673 GCA_964475625.1 uncultured Thermoplasmata archaeon
CAGACTTCCAATGAAGATACCCCGCAGCTTGCTGCGGTTGGGTTCTTCATTTTTCCTATCATTTCGTTCAGGAAAAGTATGAGTTCTTGCGTCAGCTCAGGTTCGCATTCTCTTTTTATAAGTATATCTATAAGTAAATGTATATGTTTCGGAGTTCTTTGTCTTTTTCCTTTTTCTCGGTAAACAACCCTAAAGTCATTCTCACTTTTCGTTCCCTTGTTTACACCAACTGTAAACCTCCCAATATTTGCTAGTTCATACTCCATGAAAGCACATATCTTTTTTGTTTGATATTTTTTATTACCGAATTAGTTAATAATCTGGTAACTATCGTTTAATAAAATGGAATGTTTTAGATCAATATGCCCGAAACATTAGCGTGGGAAACAGTTTCCTATGTTATGGCAAGCAAAATAAGGATAGGTGTGCTTGTTTCTCTTAAAGAAAATAGAGCTAAAACACCATCCCAGTTAGCAGAAGAGCTTGGATCACATTTAAGTCATGTCAGCCGAGCACTAAAGGAACTTAATGAAAAGGGTCTTATTATATGTTTAACTCCAAATGTCAGAAAAAACAAATTATATTCAATAACAGAAAAAGGTAAAAGTGTGTTGAAGGTCATATCTGATAGGACAGGGTGATTACATAAAGGTTATAGATAGAGGGGATTATGAAGAATTCACAGAAAAGAACGAATTTGTAGAAATAGCCGGAACTAAGCTTTACTTTTTGAAAGGAATAACCGTAGAAGATTGCGAACCACAGGACTTTAAGAAGGAAAGAACGACAGTATGGTCTTTTCCGGAGCGCGGAGACTGGGCAACACACAGATACACATCTAATTTCAGAGGAAACTGGGCTCCGCAGGTTGCAAGAAATCTACTTCTTCTCTATTCAGAAGAAGGAGACACAATCCTCGATCCTTTCATGGGTGCAGGAACCACATTAATAGAGGCCAAACTTCTGAACAGAAATGCCATAGGGATAGACATAAACCCGGATATTTCCATGCTTGCCTATGATCGTGTGAATTTCAAATGCAAAGGAAGGAGAAAATATCCAAATATCTCTTTTTACACTGGTGATGCGAGGCATCTGTCGGAAATAGATGATGAAAGCATAGACTTGATAGCTACACATCCCCCTTATGCCAGCATAATACGGTATTCTTCGCAAAAGATTGATGGCGACCTTTCAAACATAACCTCTCCGAGGAAATATGTGCGAGAATTAAGGTCGGCAATAGAGGAGTTTTACAGGGTTTTAAAGCCCAATTCATATTGCGCCATCCTCATTGGTGATATGAGGAAAAAGAAGCACATAGTTTCTCTAGGGTTTTCTGTTATGCAGGAGTTTCTGGATGTTGGCTTTGTAATGAAGGAACACATAATCAAGATACAGCACAAAATGAAAGGAACCCGTGAAGGATGGAGAGGAAGCTATGATTTTCTCCTTCTAGCCCATGAACATCTGTTTGTTTTTAGAAAACCATAATTTCACCCAAACCCTTAATACCTCTCCCATCGATATATCATCATGGGACGGAAAGCCCTCCTGATATCCGGCGCTCTTCTCATGGCCGGAGCGCTCTCCGTATTCGCGCTCAATACATACGGCCAGTCATGGACCTATGTTTTGATGGGAGCGCTCACTCTCATCTTTTCAGTCCTCGACGGAAGGAAGATAGCCGGCCTCGTCCATGATTCACACGCTCTAAAGCTCAGGACCGGAAGGCTGTTTTCAATATCCGGAATGATTGCCATAGTCATGTTCTTCTTCATACTCTTCGTTCTCTTCGCCACAATCACCATGATGCTGGTCTTCAAGGTGGCCGGAATGGTCGCCTCGGTCTATGGTGCGGGGCTCACGACATTCCTGTATGCGATACTGGCCCTAGTCTGTTCATACATTCTTTTCAGATATTCATACGATGCGGAGCCTTACGAACTCAGAAGCTCATGGGGAAAAAGGATGGAAAAGGCACACTCCATTCCATTGAAAATGAAGGAAAAAGGAATTTCTGCCGTGAAGAAAACACTTGAAACTGCGGGAGGAGAGCGCGGATTCATCTATTTCCCGAATCTCCTCTGCCTTCTCTGGTAATCGCGGACGGCCCTGAGGAAGTCTATCTTTCGGAATCCGGGCCAGTATATGTCTGTGAAATAGAGTTCGGAATAAGCAAGCTGCCATAGAAGGAAATTGGACACCCTTTCTTCACCGGATGTTCTTAATATGAGGTCCGGGTCGGGAACCTCCGCGGTATACATGTATTCGGAGACCTTCTGCTCCGTTATATCGTCTATTTCCATTTTACCTGACTTCACATCGGAGGCTATCTTTTTTATCGCATCCACGATCTCCTCCCTCCCACCGTATGCAACGGCGATGTTATAGATGTAGTTCTCATAATGTGCCGTCTTCTCTTCAGCATACTTTATCGCATCTTTCACATTCTGCGGGAGAAGTTTTATATTGCCTATCGCCCGTATTTTAATCCCGTATCTCTGCGTTCTCTCGTCATCCGCTGCCTTTATGAAGTTCTCGGCGAACATGTTCATGAGTTCACTGACCTCCGCCATATCTCTCTTGAAATTCTCTGTGGAAAAAGCATATACGGTGATGACTCTAACACCGATTTCGCGCCCCCATTCGAAGACCTCTTCAAGTTTGCTCCTTCCTTCCTTATGCCCTTCGGTAGCAGGCAGGAACATCTCCTTTGCAAAGCGCCTGTTGCCATCCATGATTATTGCGATATGCTGCGGTACCGGATACTCGCTCACTTCTCTGAGAAGGGCCTTTTCATATGCGAAATATGCTGTTTTGGTGACCGGGTCCGATATGTTCACGATATGGCATTCATGATTCATTTATTAGGCTTTGGGTTCTTGTGTATGTTGCATGCAACAGAACCTCTTTTAAATACCCGGCAATGAAGATTGGGCATGAAAAGAATCTTCCTCCTCATAGCCATGTTTGCTCTTGCAATTCCCGCTCTGGCATCTCCTGTCAGTGCGGAACCCGCTTCCGTCGTTATAAGCGAGATATTTCCGGACCCTGCCGGCTCGGACCTTATGGCAGAGTTCATAGAGATAGAAAATGAAGGAAATGTCGCCGTTTCCATCGAGGGATGGTACATAAGCGATCAGGATGGAGCGGTCGATTTCACATTTCCGGACATAAGTCTCAATCCCGGAGAGCGGGCTGTGATATACTCGGGAAACACATCTTTCAGATGGAGCGGAGGATACGAGTTCTTCATGAATCGCAGCAGATCCGTTTTGAACAACGATGGCGATGATGTCTCCCTATTTGACTCCGAAGGGAATCTTCTAGATTACGTCGCATATGGGAACGGAAGCTTTGTCGACCCCCCGGAGGAAGGCGAATGGCCCGTACTTCCGATTCCCGAAACAGGTCTTTCTTTCGATAGAGATGGGAGCGGTTCATGGTTTCAGGCTATGCCAACCCCCGGCCTGAGAAATCCGGAAAATGCGGGAGATATGGAACTGTCGGCAATCTATCCGGTTGCCCGTTACTCGGACGAATTCTTTGCAGTTAAGAACATCGGTGCTTACGATGCCGATATCTCAGGGTATATGCTGACGGACGGAGAAGGAAAGATATACCTTCCACCCGGAACAGTCGTACACCCCGGAGACGAGATGTACATAACGCAGAATGCCTCCGGTTTCCTGTCCGAGATGGGATTTCTTCCGGACATGGAGTATTCCGACTGTTATACGCCCTCCTCCTTTCCGCAGATGTCCAACGAGGGAGATTCCATGGCCCTCTGTTCTCCTTTCGGAAGCGAGATATCGGAGGTCTCATACTCCGGAGATTCAATACCACCCAAGGGCTATTTTCTGGAATTCGAGAATGACACATGGCTTCGGAGAAAAGCGGGATGGTCTTACCTTCCTCCGCTGAATATATCCTTTCAGGGCGAGGTGATACCGTATTCCTCTCCGGAGAATTCGTTCCCGGTCCTTGCCGGGCTCATAGATTCATCCTCTGATTCTATTCTGATAAACACATATTCTTTCGAAGACACGGAATTTGCCGGGCACCTGATCTCCGCAATGAGAAGGGGTGTGAGAGTCAGTCTGCTGGTGGAAGGAAGACCGGTTGGAGGAGTGAGCCCCGATGAAAAGGAAGTACTGGGTATGCTGAACCATGCGGGAGCGAGCATAAGAATAAAGAACTCCACCGACAGATACAGATACGATCATGCAAAATACATGGTCATCGACGGAGAATGGGCCGTCGTGCAGTCGGAGAATCTCAATCCGGATGCACTGAGGGAGAACCGAACATGGGGAAATCGAGGATGGGGCATAGCGCTCCGCAGCAGGGATGCCGCAGAATATCTAAAGCGGATATTCATGCACGACAGCGACCTGAACTTCTCCGACATAGAGAGATACAATGGCTATTCTAAACATGAAATCTCCACAGCATCCTCAGCTATGCCGGAAAATATGAACATCACCTGCAACCTATCCCTTCTATCCGGTCCGGACAACGGCATTTCCGAGGTCATCGATTCCATAAACTCGGCGAAAAAGACGGTATTTGTGGAGCAGTTCTACATAACACCGACATGGAGATACGGTGATGAGGAGATACAAAGTCCGCTGATGAGCGCTCTTCTCTCGGCCGCACGAAGAGGGTGTGAGGTACGGGTTTTACTGGACGGCGAATACTACAATATCGATAACGATAATGACAACGACGAAGTGGCAGGGCAGTTGAATGCAATAGCCGAAAGAGAGGGGCTGAACATGGAGGCAAGGGTGATAGACAGCAAATCCCACGAACTGGTGAAGGTCCACAACAAGGGTATGATAATCGACGGAAATAAGACACTCATATCAAGTTTCAACTGGGGACAGAATTCCTTCACGAACAACAGGGAGATGGCCGTTTTAATCGATTCTGCGCCCGTATCGAAATATTACACGAAGCTTTTCATGCAGGACTGGAAGGAAGACATGGTGCTTCCGAGGGCAGCCATCTCCGGAAGTGTGGCGATGTATGTGAATGAAAGCAGCGGATTCGTTTCATCCTCCACGGACAACATCGGCATAGCATGCACCGAATGGTATCTGGACGGGAGGTTCATGTCCTCGAATAAGACTGTCGAATTAAATTTCACGGAGACCGGAACCCATATTCTGTCTCTCAAGGTCTCGGATACGGAGGGAAATTCAAACAGCACATCCATCGAAATAATAGTGATGAAGATACCCCCTCTCCCTCGGAAAGATTCGCATGAAGCAGACGATGGTACTTTATCAAGCATCACTACCCCCGCATCTCCGGAAAATCCGGAACCGCAAACGGAGGAGCCCGTGCATGAGAGCCCGTCACACGGTGCCTACAGATATTATCTCCTCGTAATCCCCGCAGCATTCATACTGGCGGCAGCCGCAAGGATAAGCAGAGAAAAGCGTCATTCCTGACCTTTCAAAGCGTTCTCATACCTTGCGCTGAACTCTTTTTCTATTGCCATCTCGGCTTCCCACTGGTCAAGCCCGTCCAGTATCTCTTTCAGGGAGCGCAGACAGTCTATGCATATCCACTTGTCACCTATCTGTTTGCCGGGCTTTTTGTAGAATATCTTCCCGCAAAACATACAGGTATGCATCTCTTTCGTCTTGTGGTCCACATAAAGTTCTATCTTACGATTCTCCATTATGCTTGCAAGGAGGGCTTTTTTCTGCTCTTCCCTGTTCCTCTCGGCACTGGAGGTCTCGTTATCCATTACCAGCCCATCCTCTCCAACTCTCTGTCCTTTTTCGTGGCTTTCTTGAACTCTTTATAGTGCTTCTTGCAGAGGTGTGCCTTACGAAGATTAGAAGGAACGGAAAGACCCGCATCCTTCGCTTTCTGCCCTGAAACGGTTTTTACAGACTCTTCAGAGCATCCGCTGACATCACAGGTCTTGACTTTCTTTTTGCCGGGAGCAGGTATCTCGGCCTGTTTTTCTTCGGGTTCCTTTTCTTTCTTCTTTCCGAATATCATGATATCCCGTATCCAATTACCTGGTGGTATTAATAGGTAGCGATTATAGCCCGCCCGATATTTTTTTATCTCTTATGCCCAGAGGTAACAAGGCCCTCAGGAAACGCCTTATTCCGCCTTATTTTCCATAATCGCGTCAAATCCGAACCACTTCGCCTATCGCCTCAGACACGACCTTTTTTCAAAGCAATATACTCAAAAAAGGTCTGTCCTCAGAAAGAGGATTACTCTGCTTTACTCTCCATGATAGCTTTAATCCTCTTTCTTCGGAAGAAATCCTCTCTCTCCCTCTCGTCGAGCTGCATGGATATGTATTTCTCGGTGGCTTCAAGGCGGGGTATGAAGACATATTCCAGAGCGTTAACCCTTCTCTTGGTGCTCTCTATCTCGCCCGCCATCCTCTCTGTGGAACTCTCGATTTCGGCCAATCTTATGAGTTTGGAGAGCGCAATCGAAAACTCCTCTCTGGCCGCATCCAGATATGCGTTCGTACCTGCAAGACCGTAAGGCGGTTCACCCATGTTTTTCTCGTTTGCAGAGAATCTGGGAAGCCGCACACCCATGACATTTTCGGTTCTGATGTCTATGTCATATCTCTCGGGTACTGCCATGGCCAAGGACATCAATTCGGAGGAACCAATGGTCATTTCGGCTTTTATAACCATCTTTCTTGCCTTTTCAAGGGCATCGAAGGCCTCTTTTCTTGCGGCGGAGCGCTCTTTAATAATGTCAAAAAATTCGGAAACGAGGGCATCCCTTTTTTTGGTCAGTATCTCATCACCCTTCTTAGCGAGCATCTTTTTCTTTTTGATTGAAAGAAGCTCCATACGAGTCGGTTTTGCACCTTCTATGCGCTCTGCCATGGCTCGGCGATTCTGCCGTAGATAATAAACTTTTTTCCTAGATCTCCAGAGTGTGGAGAAATCTTAAAATAGATACCTGAAATCCCAGACCATGTACGAAGACATCATAAAAAAGGCATTTCCCGAGATAGATGAAATAAAGGATGAGGACCTGAGAAATAAGGTCATAGCCACATGGGACATGGCCATGAGGAAGGGGGGCTGGAACGACCTGAAAGGAATACCCTATACCCTGACGATGGAAACGGACAGAGAGTTCGTGGAGCACACGGGAATGGTCACGAGGATCGCCATGGGGGCCGCAAAGGCACGCAGAGACCTTGACATGGACATGGTCATCGCCGCCGCCCTTCTGCACGATGTCGGAAAACTTCTGGAGTTCGAGGTTAAGGATGGAAAAGTGGTGAAGAGCGCCTATGGTAAGATGATAAGACACCCTGTTTCAGGCGCCATACTAGCCTCCGAAGCGGGACTTCCGGATGAGATAGTCCATGCCATAATCGCCCATTCCAAGGAAGGTGAGGCAGTTAAGAGAACACCTCTGGCAGTGCTAATACATCACGCGGATTTCATAGACTTCGAGATAGACAAGGCGAGAAAGTGAAATGCTCGGCCTGCGGCAGGGATGCGGCCATATTCATACCGTACAGCGGACGCTATCTCTGCGAGAGGCACTTCATTGAGTTCTTCGAGAGAAGGGTGCGCTCCGAGTTCCGAAAGCAGGCTGACATACCGAAAGGCTCGAAGATAGGCGTCGCGGTCTCCGGAGGAAAGGACAGTATAACAACGATGCGCCTGACGGCAGAGATAATGCTGCCAAGAGGTGTGAAAGTGGAGGCCGTAAGCGTGGATGAGGGTGTCCCGGGTTATCGGGAGCTCTCCATAGAGAAAGCGAGGGAAGAAGCGGAGAAGGCCGGAATTCCCCATCACGTAGCCTCGTTCGGGGATATGTTCGGAGTGACGACCGCTGAAATAGCTCTAATGAAGAGAGACAAAAGCCCGTGTTCATACTGTGGCGTTCTGCGAAGACAGGCGCTCAACCTGACAGCACGGAAAATAGGAGCCGATTTCCTTGCCACCGGCCTGAATCTGGATGACACGGCCCAGTCCATAATGATGAACTTCACAAAAGGGGATGTGGAAAGGCTGGCCCGGCTCGGACCGCACACCCGTGTACAGCCCGGTCTGATTCCGAGGATACAGCCGCTCAGAAGCATACCGGAGCGGGAGATATTCCTCTATGCGAGCCTTCGCGGTTTTTCGTTCCATGAATCGAGATGCCCCCATGCAGGAGAGGCTTTACGCAACGAATACCGGGCGATAATAAACGACCTTGAAGAGAGGCATCCCGGAACAAGGCATTCTATCCTGAACAGCTACGATTCCATAAAACCTGCACTTTCCATGACCTTTGAGCCTGCAAATCTGAACAGATGCGAGAGGTGCGGGGAACCCACTCCCGGAAGGATATGCATGGCATGCAGGATGCTGCAGCAGATGAAGAAAATTTGATACTATGATATATTTTACTGGAGTTGAAAGAACGAAAAGTATATATATATATAGTAAGAATGGTAGATGTATGGTAGTTAAAAAACTCTTGAATAAACAAAAAACAATGAAGGTGCTGATAGTGATACTGGTAAGCTCTTTGCTTTCTGCTGTTTTCATCCCCACAACTGCCGCGGGTGAAATTGTGACTGGGAGTTGGACCGAAAACCTTACATCTTCTGGAGTGACGATATGCTGGGATACAGTGGCAATTTCAGACTCAATACTGAGTTCTACTCAGTGGATTTATGCCTTTAGACTAGTATTAAGAACATCTGGGTCGTTAGTGCTGGATAGAGAAGTTAGTCCAGGATATTATAAAGATTATTATGGAAATTGGTATCTTTCCGAAATTAGAAGCAGCGGAGTAAATGGATTAAACGAAAACACATTATATTATTATGAGATTACATATTGGCTAGCCTCTGGAATGGATCCAGGCTCTCTCGACAGTTCTACCAAACAATATATTGATGACCCGCTGACTGGAACATTTACCACGCTTGCATCGTACACCCCACCGCCTGGTGGAGGAACGGGATGTCCATATATACTTCCGTGGAATGGGAGTGCATACAATTATGATAATGTTATATTAATAAATTCTGAAATACATGACGATGTAACAATAACAGACTATATGAAGATAGAAAGCGCATCTGTCCCGATAGATGGAAAATATTCTTTTGTTATACAGGAATATGAAAAAGAAAGAACACAGCTAGATGCCGCTGAACTTATCACAGTAGACCATCCAGAAGATGTGGAGGTAGCAGTAGATTCTTATGGAGACATAATAACATATTCTGATCCCGTTCCACCAGATTTGTGTGTGGACAAATATGGAAACAATGTAACATCAAAAATTTCATATATTGATAACTACAACATAGAAGGTTATGATGGAGACTATATAATAATGGATTTCGGCAGAATTACCGCACAACATACAAAATTACTCATTAGATCAGATGTGAAACCAGGTTCGGGTGGAATATTTCCGTATACAAATCCCGAAAATGAAAACAAAGGCATAACAATCTCCATAAAAAGTAAAAACGACACTTGGGTGAATATTTCACACTTTTATCCTAGAGAAAAATGGTATACTGATGTATTTGTGCTTGATCCATACCTATCTAATGCAAGTCAACCCCTACAGATAGCAATAGGATGGCTTGACTATCACAAAATCGATTGGGTTGCGCTAGATACAACTAGTGATGCCCCCGTAGATATAAATAATTACTATCCTATAAACTGCGTCTTTAAAGAAAACAATATAACACAGAAAATATCAAATGTTGATGGCGACGCTGTTATTTTGGTTCCTAGAGAAAGTGTATGTGTTGAATTCCCATATGAAGAACCAAAAACAGCAATGGTCCGAGATATAATATTTGTCTCAACAGGACGGTATGATACTATACCCAGAGAAGAAAACATAGGTTTCGATGTCTATCAGTTTGTAAAGATGTCCGTTTCCATAAAAGGAAAGCCCGGAAACACTGTCAGAATCGATGTTCTTGAGGATGGAAACAGCGTATCGAACATATCGATAACACGGGAAAAAAGAAACCCCCATGACAATATACAGAACATATCCTTCAAAAAGTATATGAACAGAAAATATGAACTGAGGATAAGTAACGAAGGAGAAAAAGGGAGCAACAAGATAGAGGTGAAATTAATTTCCGTATTCGCGGGCTCTAACGAGACCGAAACATACAAGATAAAGGCGGGAAGAACAAGAACGGTCTCTATCGATGAGAAACTGGACGGCATACTGTCCGGAGACAGGGTGTTCTTCTTCGAGCTTTCGCCTCCGTACTACGAGATACCTTCCGAATGGATATCCGAGATATACTGGGACTTTGGGAATGGCTGGTGGAGCTACAATACAGAAGATTTCTCATATTATGCCTATTCTGGAACATACTCGGTAACTTTAAATATAGAATACAGAGATGGTGTATTAATAACACTAACAAAAACAATCCGAATAACATGAGGGATTAAATGAAAAGCATAACATTTGCAGTATTGCTCCTAACCACCCTGCTCATAGCCGGGCCTGTGCTTGGAGATGCCGGAGTATGGACCGAAGCGAGACATGACAGTGGGAACAGTGGCTATGCGCCGGGCACAGGAGATATGGGTAAAGACATTATCGAGAAATGGAACTACAGCGGAGTTTCCTTCCTGAACCATGTTCTTGTGGCAGACTTGGATGGGGATGGTGAGAACGAAGTTGTGACATCCACTCCGAATCAGATAGATGTACTGAACGGAGAGACCGGAGATATAGAATGGAGTTGTGAGATTCCCAGAGGCTCTGATGACTCCTATCCACACCCGATAAGTCTCGTAAAAATAGGGGATAAATATGATATTCTCGTTGGCTGGGGCGCTCCCGAGATGATGCTGGAATATGGGAAGGACTCTCCCATATGGGAGACGGATCTGGCCATGGGCCCGGATTCTGATGATTTTCGATTCCTCTGGGTCGGTACTGCATATTCGGGAGATGAGGCTTACGGAGTCGTGGTTCTGAAGGACAAGTATGACGGATATCCGCGTTTTTCTCCACCTTTAAGTGATGCCGGCAATAGCGAGATAGCAGTCTTCGATATGAGAACCGGAGAGGCCGTCTGGAACGCCACGGTTCCTGTCTTCGCCGCCAGCTCTGCGGTGGCTGACCTGGATGCTGACGGTTCGGATGAGATAGTTGTGGCAGGTCTCGGGCCGAAAGGCGGAGAGGACATTATCAAGGTATTCTCAACCTACGGTATCGAGGAATGGAATGTCTCCTGTGACTTCACCGGTGACGATATGTATGTGGGTACCGTCTACATCGGTGATATAGCAGGTGACGGTTCTCCCGAGATAGTCATTGGAAATCTGACCGGTTTTAGTGCTTTTGATAACAGAGGTAATCTCCTCTGGCACTCCGAGATATATGGATACGCTCCATATGGTAATGAGAGATATGCTATGGATTGGGGTGCTGTTGTTCCCGGAAAGGGCTTTGTCTGTGTGGTTCCTAGTACTGGTGATTTCTACATGATAGATGGTTCCGGAGATGTCAGAAAAGGTAATATTGACGGAGCTGAGTTCACGGCGATACCGGTTAGCGCAGACATGAATGGCGACGGCTCTGTTGAAACTCTTCTTACATATAACAATGTGGATGGCAACACGGGAGATATAGCGTTCATTGAGTTCGGTGATTTACAGCCCGACAGGATATGCTCAAGAGAGGGGCCTATGGGCTCATATATAGGGGTCGCAGATGTGGATTCCGACGGAGATATCGAGATATTATGTACAGTAGAGGGACAGCCCAATTACTTGGTTGTTGTCGACGGATATGAAACCGTGATGGAAGAGGTTCCACTGTATTCTCCTATGGCCTTTGGGGCTGTTCTAATACTGGTGGTGACTGTCTTTTATGTGAAGCGCAGGTTCGGAGAAAACTAATATATCATCAGAGGATGGGTGCGTGATGGTCGATGTGGAGCACCTGCTCATGGCGGGAGATGCCCTTTTCGAACAGGGAAAGTATGCCGAGGCTCTTGAGAGGTATCGGGAGGCCCTTAAACTCAACCCTGCCCTGGAGGTGGCCCACAACAATGCCGGAGTCTGCCTGGAAACCCTCGGAGACTATGAAGAGGCGGTCAATGAGTACCGGAAAGCGCTGGCGGTAAATCCTCGCTATGACACCGCATGGTTCAATATGGGAAATTCTCTTTTTGCACTTGGTAAAAGAAAGGAATCGCTTGAAGCTTATGAGCGGGCGATAGACATAAACCCGGACTATCTGGAGGCACATGTTGCAAAATGTTCCGTGCTTCTTTCCATGAAAAGGAAGCGGAGCGCCCTCGCTTATTGTGAAGAGGTGGTCGAAACCCACAAAACTCCCGATTATCTGGAGGCGAAAGCATATGTCCTTCAGGAGCTGAAAAAATGTGATGAGGCGCTCAAAACCATAGATTATGCACTCTCGTGGGGTCCCTCCGCAAGGCTCTACAATGCGAAGGGGAACATACTGGTGATAATGGAGAGATACGAAGAGGCCATGGAGAACTACAATCTGGCAATCGAGATGGAGCCGGACAATGAGGAATACTGGAACAACAAAGGGTATGCGTTCTTCATGATAGGGCTGTACGAGGAGGCGATAGAGTGCTATGAGAAATCCTTGATGCTGAACCCGAAGTACAAACCGGCATGGTACAACAAGGCATACACTCTGCATGGACTAGGGAGGTTGGAAGATGCCGTGGTCTTCTATCGAGAGGCGCTGAAATATGACAAATTCGATGAGGTCCTGTGGAACAACCTCGGGAACGCGCTCTATAACCTTGGAAAATACGAGGAGAGCATCCCTTATTTCGTGAAATCTGTCGAAGTAAACCCCGAATACGAAATAGCGTGGAACAACATAGGGAATGCGCTTGACCGCATGGGAAGGCACGAAGAGGCGGTTGAGTATCATGAAAAGGCCCTGAAGATAAACCCGAAGTTCGATTATGCTCTTTATGCGAAAGGGTATGCCCTTGCCCGCTCCGGAGACCCCGAAGAAGGACTGGATTGGATAGAGCGCTCTCTTTCGATAAACCCTGATTACGACCATGCATGGTTCGCAAAAGGCCATACTATGGAGATGCTGGGGGAAAGACAGGATGCGGTGGAAGCCCTGAGAAAAGCAGTGGAAATAAATCCGGATTATCCCGAGGCATGGGAAAAACTTGCCGAGATATACGAAGACATAGGCCTTAAAAAATGGGCCGAGTTCTCGGAAATAAAGGTGATGAGCGCATACAGGCACCTTCTGCAGTTCGATCCCATGAACTTTCAGGTGAGGGTCGAAGAGATTGAGTATCTCATGAAAACGGGGCATTACGACCATGTGATGGAAAGATGCGATGAGTGGATGATAATACGGCCTCTGGATGAAAGACCTTGGAAGGCCATGATAGATGCTCTTCTGGAACTCTCGAAAGGAAAGGATGCCCTCGTCTATACGCGCAGGGCGGAGGAAAACGGGATAAGCATAGACCCCATAAGAAAGGCCGAGATATTCCTGATGATGGAGAAACCCGAAGAAGCGCTGAAGGTTCTGGAAGGAAAAGAAGGGGGGCATTTCTGGAAAGCCAGAGCCCTCTACGAACTCGAAAGGTACGAGGAAGCTTTAAAGGAGATATACGAAGAAGAACCGGGAATGGAGAAATGGATACTTCAGGGCAGGATACTGGAGGCCATGAAAAAATATCAGGATGCGGGAATGGCCTATGAGAACGCCAATAATTACGAGGAAACTTCCACCGCATGGTGCGGTATAGCAAGGTGCAGGAGGGCATCCACCGAGACTAAAAAGGCGAAAAAAGCCGCCGAGATAGCGCTCGCCATAAACCCGGGGGACGATGAGGCATGGTTCCTTATCAAAGAGCTTGATGGGGAGTCCGCTCCCAAGGAAACAGAGGGAACAGCATCTCGGTGAGTGAAAGGGCATGTTTTTCCGCTATTTCCTCCATTGAAAGCATTGAAAACCCCTTTTTGGCCTCTTCTCTAAGGTCCTTTCCTATGTTGTGCTCGTGAAGCGTCTTTTTCAGGTATTCCTCAGGCGTGGAATATCCGCGTTCCGTGTAAGCGACCCACCTTCCGGAATCTATTTTGAGCAGGTATTTCCTCCATTTCTCCCTGAAATCGGATGCGTTCGGGTTCCAGACCGGGGGGCCGTAATGCCTTTTCACGGAGGATATGACGGATATCTCCACCTCGAACATGAACAGAATCTCCGAATCATACACCGTATACCCTGAATTGATCACATTGAAACCCGCATCATTGAGCCTCTGAGAAACTATGCGGCGTGATTTTTTTATCTGTGGAAATATGATGTCATCCACAAGCTCCGGCCTTCCGATGAGTATTCCGAAGATATGAGTCCCCCTGCGCTCCGCCTCGGCAGTAAGCTTCGAAGCAGGCATGGGCTCTCTTTCGGGGGGAAAGAAAAATCGCCTGTCCGGGTCTTCAAGATATTCGGATGCGGCATGGATGAACGTGGCATAGGAATCCACGGAAAGGGCGGAAGCCACGTTTCTTTTTGAATCCACAGGGTCAATGAATATGAACGGGCCGTTCAGCTTCTTTCCGGTGTCATTTCCGAGATGCAGACGCGTCCCCCTCTTCCATGAGTGACTTGCTTCGAGGACATCCCTGAATGAACCGTAGTAGATTATCAGCAGTTCAACGAGATATCCGGAAAACCCCTCTATCTCGGCCTCGGCTCCATATACGCCGATTCCCTTCATAAATGCTTTCAAAAGCCTTGATTGGTCCTTCTGCTCCTCGTTCATATGTTCTGTCACATACTCCGTGTGAAACGGTGTCCTATCCACTGCACTCATCCTCCGGCCGGTATCCTCGATACGATAGCAGGGAACCAGATCGACCTCATAGCCCATGAATGTACCGTTTATGTAGGGGTGCTCGGCATAGTTCTCTCTGCCGTCCTTTATCAGTTTTTTTCCGATTTCAAGGCCCTTGCTTTCAAGGATGTCCTGCGGAGTGTCCGACGGGAACATTATGAACACATCCAAGTCCGGGTTCTTCAGGAAGGTTCCTTTTGCGACGGAACCGACAAGTATCGGTTCCGCATCCAGATTCATATCCGAAATTACCTGCTTTGCCTCCCTCAAAAGCCTTTCCGCCGCTTCCATTATGCCGCGCTCCTCTTCGGGTGTTGGCTTTATCTCCTGAAGTACCTTTTCCTCGATATCCATGAGTGGCCATGGACGACGGATTAAAAAGCTTTCATGCGATACCTTTTTTATACGAAGTGTCTTTGCCTCAGCATGGACGAAGAAGGCCCTGTAAGGCACAGGCTGAGCGCTCTTGAGATGATAGAGCACAACAAACCGCTCAGAAAACACTGGATAGCACGCCTTATCGCCGCATTCATCGACTTCTCCGTGGTAATGCTCGTGGCAGGGCTTATCGGATTTTTCATAGTCGGCGGTCTCAATAACTTTGTCATTGTAACGAATATGATACTGGCAGTCTTCTGGGTATTCTACTCTGCAATAATGGAATACGCCTTCGGGTTCACACTGGGAAAGAAAGTCATGCATCTCAGGGTACAGTCCCTGAAAGGCCCCTTATATTTGTGGAAGACCATACTCAGGAACATAAGCAAGGTACAGATAATCGTGCTCGTGATAGATGCTCTTGTCGGAATGGCCACTGTCGGAGACCCGAGGCAGAAGTTCCTTGACAGGATTGCGGAAACCACGGTGATTCGGGAAGGCAAGGCCGAAAAACATCTGCCGGAGACGGAGATATGATCGAGCTTCTGCTTTACATCGCTGCGCTCCTCGTCGGCATAGTCCTTCTGGCAAAAGGAGCGGACATACTTGTTATGGGCTCCACCAAGGTTGCAATCGCATACGGAGTTCCGATCCTCATAATATCGCTTATAATTGTCTCCTTCGGAACATCGCTTCCCGAACTTCTTGTGAGCTCGTTCTCCTCTGCGGACGGAGAGAAGGACATAGCGCTCGGCAATGTGCTCGGTTCGAACATAGCGAACATACTCCTCGTCCTCGGAATAGCCGCAGTTATACGACCGGTTGACCTTGATGACCCTCTTGCGGGCAGAGAGATGTTCATACTGGGCGGCATAAGTGCACTTATCTTCCTTCTGGTTTATACGATAGGATTCCCGCGCTGGGTTGCGGTCCTCCTGCTGATAATATATTTCATCTACATAGTTTCACTTCTCAGAATCGCCTCGAAGGAGAAGAAGATAAGGGAAGAACTTGAAACGGAGGCTCTCGAAGTCATTGGGGATAAAAAAGAGGAGAAACTCTGGAAGAACTGGATGCTCGTTATCATCGGGCTCATAGCCGTGGTCATCGGCTCAAAGGCATTGATATACTCGGCCGTGGGACTTGCGATATTCTTTGGTATTCCGTCCGGGATAATAGCGCTCTCCCTCATAGCGTTCGGGACCTCACTCCCCGAACTGGCCACATGTTTGGTGGCATCGCTGAAAAAAGAGGACTCCATCTCCCTCGGGACCATAATCGGTTCGAACAATTTCAATGCGCTTGTGGTTCTGGGAGCTGCGGTACTGATAGCGCCCATCGGCATAGGTGCGGGGATGCTAACGGCGTCCGGGTTCATGCTCATCTCCTTCGGAATACTGTTCATGTTCTTCAAAAGGACCATGATACCCAGATGGGGGGGCGTGGTGATGCTTGTGATATATGCCGCATATCTCGTAATCGAGTATGGTTATGTGTAAGAATTCGCCGCCGAGAGCCACATATGTTACGAAACCCTTTAAATATCTGAGAATTTGCATGGCGCAGGCGATAACATGAAGCTCTACGAGTACATGGCTAAGGACATATTCCGGAAGCACGGCATTCCTGTGCCTGAAGGATATGTGATAGGGAAAGCCGAGGAGATAAGGCCCTTTGAGGGTGAAATAGTCCTGAAATCCCAGGTTCTAGTCGGTGGAAGGGGTAAGGCCGGAGGAATAAAGTTCGCTTCCGACATGGAAGAGGCAAAGAAGGCGGCCGAAGAACTCCTTGGAATGGAAATAAAGGGTTATAAAGTGAAAAAGCTCCTTATAGAGCCGAAGATAAACATACTGAAGGAATACTACATGAGCATAATCGTGGACCGCTCTTCGAGGGAAGCCATGCTGATAGCGAGCGCCGAGGGAGGCGTTGAAATAGAAAGCGTCCCTGACGATAAGATATTCAAACGGACGATAAACCCGCTCATAGGCGTTCAACCAAATGTGATAAG
Source organism: uncultured Thermoplasmata archaeon (assembly GCA_964475625.1). Taxonomy (GTDB): domain Archaea; phylum Thermoplasmatota; class Thermoplasmata; order WALJ01; family WALJ01; genus JALTFR01. The sequence goes on from CAYYXK010000024.1 coordinate 17,262, forward strand.
AGCGCTCTCCTATGATTTCGGGCTTGACAAGGTCCGGTCAAAGGACCTTTCGAAGTTCGTATACGGGCTCTGGGATGCGTTCACGAAAGAGGATGCGGACCTTGCGGAGATAAACCCTCTGGTTCTCACACCCGATGGTTTCATGGCAGCCGATGCCAAGTTCATAATCAACGAAGATTCCATGTTCAGGCACAAGGACATCGAACCTGTGGAAGAGGAATACACGCCGCTGGAACAGGAAGCGCGGGAAATGGGCATAGCATTCGTCCAGCTCGACGGGAACATAGGTGTCATAGCCAACGGAGCAGGTCTTACGATGGCGACCCTTGATGTGCTCTCCCTGTATGGGGGAAAGGCAGGAACCTTTCTCGACCTCGGAGGCACGGATGACCCGGAGAAGGTGAGTGAGGCCTTCGGCATCATATCCGAAGCTCCCATAGACGTGGTATTCCTCAACATATTCGGGGGCATAACGAAGTGCGACACCGTGGCGAACGGAGTTGTTCAGGCAATAGCGAAGAAGCCGCTGAAGGTCCCGATAGTCGCAAGGATAAAGGGAGTTAACGAGGCGGAAGGAAAAGAGATGCTGAAGAACGCCGGAATAAGCGCCTTCTCCACACTGGAGGATGCCGCAAAAGAGGCCGTGAAGGTCGCAGGAGGTGAATGAGATGGCCGTACTCGTCAACAATGAGACAAAACTTCTGGTTCAGGGCATAACCGGCCATCAGGGAAGATACCACACGATGGCTATGAAGGAGTTCGGAACGAATGTGGTCGCAGGAGTGACCCCCGGAAAGGCGGGAGAGACCGTTGAAGGAGTGCCCGTCTTCAACACGGTTCAGGATGCCGTCGATTCCACGGAGGCCAATACGAGCATAGTCTTCGTTCCCGCTCCGTTCACAATGGACGCTGTCCTTGAGGCAATAGACGCCGGAATAAAGCTGGCTGTCACCATAACCGAGCATGTGCCGGTCCACGATGCCATGAAGATGGTGTCCTATGCGAAGATGAAGGGAGCGCGCATAATCGGGCCGAACTGCCCCGGACTCGCATCTCCCGGAAAGGCAAAGGTCGGAATTCTTCCGAACATGGTCTTCAAGGAGGGAAATGTGGGCGTCGTGTCCAAGTCCGGAACATTGACATACGAAATAGTGAACTCACTGACCGAGGCCGGAATAGGGCAGAGCACCACCGTCGGTATAGGCGGGGACCCTGTGATAGGCACCAATTTCATAGATATGCTGGAACTCTTCGAGAACGACCCGGAAACGGAGAGGATAGTCATGGTCGGAGAGATCGGCGGAACAGCGGAAGAGGAAGCGGCCGAATACATCAAAGAAAATGTCAGCAAGCCGGTCTATGCCTATATAGCTGGAAGGACCGCTCCGCCCGGAAAGAGAATGGGTCATGCAGGCGCAATAGTCAGCAGAGGAAGAGGAACCGCGGAGAGCAAGATAAGAGCGCTCGAAGCCGTCGGAGTAAAAGTCGCGCGCATACCGACGGAGATAGCGGAACTTATTAAAGAAGACCTTTAAACCACTTTTTCTTTATGTCTTTTTTTTGAGGTCTTTCGGGTCTCGTGAGATGAATTTGAAAGCATCTCCGTCCACCTTCAGAAAACCTATCTCTTTCAGAAAATTGATGTCATCCTCCATTTCGAGGCATTTTCCCCGTATCCTTGAAATGGACCTTGATGTGGATGAAAGGCTTATTCCGAGCTTCTTTGATATTTCCGTGACGCTGTTTCCTTCCGCCAGATAAATCAGTATTTCACGCTCTCTTTCAGTTAAGAAGCCCATGAAAACATAAAAGAATATGTTCATTTGAGTGTTATTAACATGATTAGGTTAAGTTAGCTCAAATAAGTAAACTTTATATACCGCCCTTCGTTTCCTTCTTCAACCATAAGGAGGTTCGAATATGAAAAAAATAGCAATAATGGTGCTGGTGGTCATGATGCTCATGGCTTCTATGATTGGAATGATTGTGGGTGTGGTTGAAGCCACCCCCGATAGCAACAACGACTTTGAAGATGCGGTTGAGGTGTTCAATGGAGATTTTGTGGAAGAATCACTGGATGTAGCGGATGACACAAGTGACTACTACAAGATCTATTTGGATGCAGGAGAGGAGCTTAGGGCAGATCTGTATGTGCCAACAGACCAAGATTTTGACCTGTATCTGTATGACTCGAGCTACAATCAGATAAACAGCTCTGAAATAGACAATACCGGAACAGGAAACTATGTGGAAACACTATCATGGGCAACAAATACCGCTGGTTGGTATTATCTGAATGTCAGTGCATACAGCGGAAGTGGAACTTATTATCTTGGGATAACCGCAACCGCAGAATGGACATTCATGGTCTATCTCGATGCAGATAACGATTTAGAGAATGCAGGGATAGGCGATTTTCTGGAGATGTCTCAGATAGGTTCAACGAGTGATGTGAACATAGTCGTTCAGTTCGACAGATGGGACGGATACATATGGAATGGTGCAAGTTGGGACTACGATGCAGGTAGCGACGACAGAAGCTATGGCAACTGGACGGACGCCAAAAGATTCTGGGTTAAACAGGGAATGACGCCCACACCGGAAAATGCCAGCATGAACCTCGGAGAAGTAAATATGAGTGACCCTCTTAGCGTGGTGGATTTCGCCAACTGGAGCATTCAGAACTTCCCTGCACATAAATATGCGTTCATATTCTGGGACCACGGAAGTGGGTGGCCGGGCCTTTGCTCAGATAATGATGCCCGCGGTGATAACCTGAACATGTCCGAACTGGACGCTGCCCTATATACAATACAGATAGACAACGATGGGCTGTATCTGGACATAATTGGGTTCGACACCTGCCTTATGGGTGCAGTGGAAACGGCATATCAGATCATGGATTATGGAGATTATATGGTGGCCTCTGAAAAGACCGAGCCCGGCCTTGGATGGAATTACAGGCTGACTCTCGAGCAATTGGTGAATGACTCAAATATGTCTCCAGAGGCCTTTTCTTCCCAGATGGTGGATGATTTCGTGGATTCTTATGAATACGGAATTGATGGGTACTATCAGGATGATGTTACGCTTTCTGCAGTTAATCTAACTCGATTGGGAGATGTTGTGGATGCGGCTGATAACCTTGCTGCCCAGCTTATAGACAACATGACTGAATATGTGAATTACATAAACAAGACCCGTGGATATGCAGAGGCTTATGATGGTCCCTTTTCCGGAAATGATGCTGCTGACCTCTTCCATCTGGCACAGAACATGTACGAAAATGTACCGGATGCCACCATTCAGTTGTATTCTCAGGAACTCATGCAGTCAATAAACAACTCAATCGTTGCAGAGAGACACTGGAACACCAGTGGAGGGTTGAGTGTGGAAAACGCGCACGGCCTTACGATTTATTTCCCGGTTGATTACTCAGAATACGATACGGAATATGAAACACTGCAGAACTTCTGGTTCGTAGAGGATACCAACTGGGATGAGTTCCTGAATGCGTTCTACACTCAATTATCAAATGGAAATACGGCGCCTACAATAGACTCGGTTAGTCCTTCATCTGACCCGACTATAAATGAAGGTGAATCGCAGACATTTGAAATCACAGCCTCCGATTCAGACGGAAATGCCTTGACATATCAATGGTACCTAGACGGCGATATAGTTTCGTATAATGCAACATACACATTCGTTTCAAATTACTCCTCGGCAGGGACTTATACTGTGGATGTGTATGTCTTGGATGGAGAACTGGCTGACTCTTATTCCTGGGAATTGACGGTTAATGATGTCGATACAGAGCCCCCCAGTGTCTCAATAACTGCTCCGAACAGCAATTCCATACTGAGTTCATCAAATGTGACAGTTGAGTGGACTGGTTCTGACAATGTGGGTATCGACCACTATGAGGTCAGGATAGATGGTGGTTCATGGATTGATGTCGGGAAGAACAATAGCCACACATTCTCCAAAGTGTCCGATGGTTCGCATACCGTAGATGTGAAAGCTGTTGATGGTGCTGGTAATGAAGCCATGGATAATGTGAGCTTCAGCGTTTCAACAGACAATGGCGGGGGAGAAAATCCACCTGATGAAGGAGACAAACCCGAAGACGGGGGAAACACCAATCCTAGCTCGCCGGCCGGCAAGGGCATTTCCTCTATGCTATGGCTTCTTATTCTTCTGATAGTGGTGGTTCTTGTGGTCGCCCTCATGATGAAGAAAAAGAAGGGCAAAGATGAACCTGAAACCGCGGAAGAACCTGAACCAGCCGAACCTGAAGAAGAACCAGCCGAAGAAAGCAGCGAAGACCTTTAAACCACTTTCCTATTTTCTTTTTATTTCCTGTAGATTCTGTCGTGGTGGTCGAAGTCCTCTATTATCACCCTTTTGTT
>CAYYXK010000025.1:0-19928 GCA_964475625.1 uncultured Thermoplasmata archaeon
TGACATACTGGACGAGGAATAAACACCGAAACCTTTTTTTCTTTTCTTATTGTTTCAATATTTCTTCTCTGTGTTTTTTCAGTATTTTCATTATACCGCTGCCGTACTGTGCGGCTTTCTTGGGTTTCATGGCAAGTTCTTTCGGAAGTCCCGATTCCACAGCTATTTTCCTCAGGAGTCCTTTTCTACCGGCACCCCTTCTTTCAGCGGGATCGAAGCTCAAAATGAAGTCAAGGAAGCCTTTCGAAAGATAGGGTGTTATGAGTTCTTTTCCGAAATGAGATACTATCCTCCTATCCCGTTCTATGCCGTGTTCCCTGAGATTTTCGAGATCCTTTGCCATTTCTTTCGAGAGATCATCTTTGTTCATGTTTTCGTAGCGCTTATACCCTCCGAATATCTCATCGGCCCCCTGCCCTGTTATTATATAGTCATACTCGGCGGATTCCGCAACGAAAAAAAGAGGGAGTTCAAAAGATATCACGATGAGATCTTCGGTATCCAGAATCCGAGAGACGGTTCTTGCTGCGGATATGACCTCATTTTCACTGAGAATGATGGTTTTTATGGGAAAATCGATCAATGCGGCTGCTTGAGGAGCCCACATAATGTCGTGTGAGCCCCGAAATCCTACGACGATACCGCCTATGTCCATTCCTTTGGAGAGAAATGCAAGGAAGGAGCTATCGAGTCCTCCGGAGAATGCCATGCAGGCCGGTTCTTTAAGGCTTTTCTTCAGTTTTTCCGCAGCATCGCCGTTCATACACCAGCTTTTTTCGAAATGTTATTTTAAGTATTCTGTGATACGGTATGCTCGCACCCTCAAGTTCGAGATAATGTCTTCCTATTTCTTTGACCTCTTCACCTTTTACTTTTCTCACATCTCCCGGGGCACCCCTGTGAATATAATATATCTCAACAGTTTCCAGACTGAGGGAGAATTTCCACTTTATTGCGTTGAGCACATCTCTCGGACCCATAAATTCATGAAAAGGGAACCCACATATGAGCATAGTGCATCGGAGACGATGTGCGTATATGCAAAAACATAAATATGAGCCCAAGATGTCCAATCGGTGACAAGGTGGCAGATAAAAGATTCAGGAGAACAACAATAGAGATGCCGGAGGAGATATACAAGCGGATAAAAGCCCTGGCAATAGACAAAGATATGACACTCCGGGAGATAATAACCGAGGCACTCGAAGAAAAGATTGAAAAGGAAGAAGGGAGTGAAAGAGATAAAGAAAGGGTGATACGCAGCGGTACGGTGTCTTCACGATTAATCAAGGCCATGAAGAGGTTCGTCACACAGGATGCCGCAATAACACTCCTGATTCGAAAATGCGAGAAGTACGGCTATGACCCGATATATCTCGAAGAGGAAAATCTGAGCGAAGACTTTATTAAGAGTCTATGCAGTAGTATGATGTACCTGTCGCACGAGAGCGAAGATATATGCTACGAGGCTCTCAAATCTGCGGTGGAGGGAGAATGATGTACAGGGATTCAATGAAAGGACTGGATAGGGTATTCATAACCGAACCGCCCACCGGCTCAGTGGTCATGATAGTGGGAAAGCCCGGTACCATGAAATCCTCAATAGCCCACCAGATAATTTCTTCGTACTTGTGGAAAAATGGAAAAGAAAGAGCGGTGTATGTAACTTTTGAGGAGACAAAAGAAAGCCACATCAGAAACATGAAGTCTCTCGGAATAAGTTTTCCTGAGAAGCAATATTTCATAGAAGACATGGCCTCTTTCAGACATGAAATAAATCCCGAAGAGGGGAGCATGTTCGGCGAAGAAGAATATGTGGGTCTTGTGCTCAAAGAGATATCAAAGCCTTTCGGACTTTATGGGAACACACCTCCGGAAAATAAGGCTACCATAATGGGATTCGATTCGATAAACGCTTTCGAGGCCCTTTTCGGCGTTGACCATAGGAAACTGAGGTTCATAATGCAGGATTTCTTTATGAGGATTCGGAAGAGCGGCATAAACGCAATAGTAATAATGGAAGGCGACCCCGATGCGCTCACACAAGAATATTTCATGGCGGATGGAATCATAGAGGTGGGGATAGAGAGAACCACGCCGCATCTTCCGAAGAGATATCTTCTTGTTCAAAAAATGAGGGGGACACAGCATGATATGGCACCACACATGATAAATCTGACCAAGAGCGGGCTGGAGATCGGTGAGCCATTGATAGGATGGAAAAATAAGTAAGGTCAACGGGAAGAATATATATGTGGAGAGACAGAAAACACGGCAGGGAGAGACAAGCACTCACGCTTTTCACAGTGTTATCTCTGATTTTATGCCTCCCGGCCCTTCTCCTGTTCCCGAACATATTTCTTTTGATTCCCCTACTAAGCATAGCCTCAAATGCTTCGACAATATACCTCATAGCAATTCATTTTCAAGAAAGAGTGCGCAATCTTTTCATAAAAAAATATTACATAATAACTTTTTTTTCATATCTTCTTTTACTGAACATACTGTATGCCATTGTTCTGATATTTCTGAGGGCCGCACCTGATGCGGATACAGCGATGTATTTGGGTATACCAATTTTAATACTATTGTATTTAATATTAATAGGTCTTATAGATATATTGCTGATTTTTCCTGAAAATATAGTTTCAAAGGCTGTCCGCAACACCATAAGATATTCCTTATTTTTCGTGTCCATGTTATTTCTAGTTCCGACATATGCCTATTCCGTTTTTTTCCACACATATGATTCGAACAATCTCGAAAAAATACACGGTGTATTTCCGGAACTTATGGCGATACAGATGGGTTTCGGAGACATACGCCCAATATCGGCGGTTTTTTTCATCATAGCGCTCATATTGATACTTCTTTCAGCAACCATACAATTTATCAGCATCAAAAATGAGACGGTAAAGCACTATTATAGGATTATGTGGGTGGCTTTGGTCCTGTCGTCTCTCATCTCTTTGTTTGCGATACTGATATTCGGCGCAATTTTCAGGATAAACTATTTCTTCTTCTATTCTCTTGAAACTATTATATTTTCTCCGGCGGTAGCCTATTATTTTACACACATCCATATATTGAAAAAACAGATCGCAAACACGAACATCGGGAAGGATGCATGGGGTGAGATAGTCATATATGTGCGGGATGGGCCAGAGGATATTCGAAAGGCGAAGGAATACTTCATCGAACAGATAAAGGGGGGGAAAAGAAGCATGATCTTTTCGGTTGAAGATCCCTCTCTCTTCTTTCCTGAAAAACAAGATATCTTGGATTCCACTCTGTATATACAGTTAACTAAAAAGGGATACATGGTCAACAACAAAACCCTCTTTCGGAACATAGAGGACCTGCTCCATGTATATTCGAGCACAATGTCCAATTTCAGAGGGGTGATAGTATACGGAAACACACTCCATAGGCTGGTCCAAGAGAAAACATCTCCGGAAAAGAAGTTGAAGTTCTATCTTCTGTATCAAAAGATGATACGCGACGGAGCTCTTATAATATCCCCCATAGAACGTGAATATTTGGAAATCGATACTGAGAGGAAAATCATTCGCACAAAGTATCCGGCGTGGCATATCAAGCCACTCATGTCGTTGAGATTCCAGGAGTTGATAAACATAATATACTCCGCAATACCCGATGAAAAAAAGGAAAGTTTCGTCACAGAGCTGTTTTCCATGAAGAGGGAACTACCCAGAATGGAGTTCGAAGATTCATATATATCAGTCGACCTAACACATGGTATTGATTCCGAGGCTTTCATATCTTTGGTAGAGAATGTAAGAAATATGGTAGTATCAAAAAATTTCATGAAAGAAAAGGATTTCGATCGTTTGATGGGCAGTCTTTTTTCCAAATACCAGGACGATTATGAAGCAACGATACTCATAAAAAAAGGAGCGATCTATTTCATAAACGGTAAAAACCCGGAGAACGCATGTATGGAAAAGGCAGCGGTCATGGCTGCAAGAGGAAGGTCACTTCTTATCATATCCAGAACAAATCCGGAGATATTGAAAAAGAGATATGCGTTCGAAGGAGATGTGAGGGTAAAATGGCTTACGAACCTTCCCGAGGGGAAAGAGGTAATAACTCCGCATCTGGAGTCCATAAAAAAGGACATCTTTGATTTTGCGGATACTCAAAGCGATGCCGTGGTTGTTCTGGATGGAATAGAATATCTTGTAAGGATACACGGTTTCAGTCCGATATTGGAACTTCTCTGGATGCTCAAAGACAAGGTCGCCCTCACGGATTCATCCGTAATCATCCCGGTAAACCTCGGTGCTCTTGAGGAAAGGAACGCTGAGACCCTAAGAAGAGAGTTCCAGTTCATCTGAGCAAAAATAGAAATAAAGGAAGGAGATGCACGGCTATGAAACTCATACTGTTAGGCGCTCCAGGCGCAGGAAAAGGAACACAGGCCAAGTGGATAAGCAAGGAATACGGTCTTCCGCACATCTCAACAGGGGATATACTCAGGCACAATGTCAAGGAAGGCACCGAACTCGGAAAAGAGGCCAAGAAATACATGGACGCAGGAGGACTCGTCCCGGACGAACTGATAATCAAGATGATGAAAGAACGGCTGGCGCAGGAGGATTGCAAAGGCGGTTTCATACTTGACGGATTTCCGAGGACGATAAATCAGGCGGAAGAGCTCGAGAAGATAACCGATATCGATGCCGTTCTGAACATACATGTGCCTTTTGAGAAACTTATTGAGCGGATAACGGGAAGGCGCTCCTGCCCGAAATGCGGTGCGGTGTACCACATAAAATACAACCCCCCGAAGAAGGACAATACGTGTGATGTCTGCGGAAGCACGCTCATTCAGAGGGACGATGACAAGGAAGAAACGGTGAAGAAAAGGCTTGAAACATATGAGAAGCAGACAGCGCCCCTTATCGACTACTACGAGAGGAAGGGAAAGCTGATAACCGTCGAGGGCCAGGAGGAGATAGAGGACACCAGAAGGTTTGTAAAGGAAGCTCTGGAATCAGTCCTTTAACTTCATAACCCTTTTAAAACCCTCTTTTCCAAGGGGCACAGTGGCATCAAGCCCCCATTTATCCATTGTGCCGTCATTGTAGATGCTAGGGTCCAGACTGCTGCCCCTCTCGTTCCTGACAATCATATCTCTCTTTGCTTGGAACCTTGTGGCGAGGGCCCATTCTACCTCTGCCGGTTTGTTGACATCTATGTCATCATCCACGACAATGACCCTTTTCATCGACCTGTGTCCCTTAAACGCGGAATCTATGACCTTTTCCGGCTGTTCCTCGCTCTCTTTACGTATGGAAACAACACCGTGGAGCCATGAGGAACCGCCGGCTGTAAGAGCAAGGTCGTTTATCTCCGCGACCTTCGAGACTTCCCTGTACATGGTGGCCTCTCTGGGCATGCCCATCATGAAGAAATGCTCGTAGGCTCCGGGAAGTATGGTGTGATACATCGGGTCCGGTGCGGAATAGACGGCATCCACTTCTATGACAGGCTGCATGCGGGTGTGGTCCAGAGTTCCGGTGATGTCCACGAAAGGCCCCTCTTCCTCGGTGTTATCCGTTATCCTTCCGAGTATGACATATTCCGCATCGGCAGGAACGGGTATATCTCTAAATTTCGTAACCCGAAGGGGCTTTCCATGGGCTTTGCGGTGGAGCGCGGAGGCGATATCCAGCTCACTCTGACCGTAATCCACGGAAACGGCTCCGGCAATCATGACCTCAAGGGGAGCACCGATGAAAATCGCTACTCTGAGTTCCTCGCCGTGTTCAATGGCCTCGCGGTACATCCTGTCGGTATGTCTACCTTCAACCAGTCTCGCTACAAGATGCCCGTCGCGCACCAGCATACGGTGATATGCCATGTTGTGCTTTCCATCCCAGACCGTGGACACTATGGCGCTCGTCAGGTATTTTCCACCGTCCTCTTCAAAGAACTTCAGTATAGGGATGTCATCAAGTCCCGATAATTTACGGGTAAAGTTTCCGTGTTCCACCGCTTTGTATGGTTCCGGGTTTTCCATGGCGGAGAGCAGTGAGGGGATAACATCCTTCTTCCTCATGTTAAGTCCTTTTGCAATCCTGTCCCTCGTCGCCCAGAGGTTTCCGACTACCCTCATCCTGTGTTCGTTGGTAAAAAGGAACGGACGGCGGGGAGCGCTCTGCAGTATCTTTGACATCTCCAGTTCGGTGGAAACGCCGTCTTTGACCAGCATGTTCTTCCTGAAAAGCCGTACATACTCTGAAACTCTCATGGAAAAGCATTGGTAGAGGATATTAAAGGGTATCGGAGCGAATCCGGAATGAATCGTTGAAAAGAGTATGGGCCTGGCAGTATACGGACAGAACAAATCGAAAGAGAAAAGATTCGAACACAGAGAGGGTACTGGCTCGGGCTCATTTTTGGGGGTGGGCCCAGGTCCTCAAAAAACGATAAAATCATAGTATGTAGATAGAATGTGTTTTCTTCCCAAATAAGAAAATCATATATTAGAGGATATTTTGAATCTCAACAAATCTCCTTTCATCATACAGGAAGTCACCGAAAGAGTCACCAAAAAGGTCACCGAAGATCAGACGACCATTCTGAGACTCACACACCATTATCAAAAACTAAGATTTCCCATCAGAACTCAGGATTTTTCTCATATCATCCATATCCCAGTGCATCACGCCTTCATCATCCATCCTTTCCAGACATTTTTTCGTGAACCCGGACTTCGACACCAGCATGAACCTCTCCTTCCTGTCTCTATTATGCCACTGCACAAGCTCCTTCTTCTCCATAAGCTCGTCCAGGACATCACACCCAACAGCCCTGTTCCTCCATTTCACTTCTCCGAAGAGTATCTCCTTTTTAGATTCATTCAGGGCGACAACATCGATCTCCACATCTTTCTTCCACCACCTTCCGACAGTGCTGTACTCTCCGATGAGCATCTCCCTGACCACATCTTCCGCAGTCTTGCCTGTGTAAGAGTCGATGTTTTTCTTCAGATAGTTCAGGGGTTCTTCCGTATCACCCATCTCTATGTTTCCTCTGAACCGGTCCACGAATCTCAGCCAGAACCTGAAATAACTGTCGGATATCTCATACATGGAATTCCTGGCCTTCGGAGGATTTGTAACTGGAACTATCTTGCGGACTATTCCCAGATCCATAAGTATGGAGAGGTATTTCGGAATGTCCTTGGCATTCATATATGCGGAATTGGCGATCTCGGTTATCCGGGAGTTTCCTTCGGCCATGCTTCTCAGTATGGCAGTGTATCTGCCGATGTCCCTCAGCTCTTCTCTGAGAAGGAACTCGGCCTCATTGTACATGAAGTGGCCGGGATTGAAGAAGGTCTCCTCAACATCCTTCATGAAACCGTTCTTGAAATAGCCGTGATACAGAGGAACCCCGCCGATGGCAGAATATATACGCATGACCTCATCAACTTTCTTTCCCGGGTGGAATTCCATGATATCTTTGAACCTCATGCTGTTTATCCTCATCCTTGAGACGAAGCGTCCGTATAGCGGGGATCTCATATCACTCCCCACTCTTTCGACCATACCCATGGAGGAACCGCTGAGTATGATGGTGATGTCCATGTCGGAGAGGATCTCGTCAAACACATACTGCATATCACCCATGGATCTTCTGTCATTCTCGATAAGATACTGGAACTCATCCAGCACCACCACATAACCCTTCAGATACGGTTTCAATCTCTCGAAGAACTCTATAAGTCCCTCTGCCTTTACATACGGCAACCCTTCCACGGATGCCGCTTTTGTGAAGTTGTCCACGTTCTCTCTTATGCTCCGGTCAAGACACATGAGATAGAGGCCTTTTCTGTTCTCGATGAGCTTCTTTATCAGATACGTCTTCCCTATTCTTCTTCTTCCGTATATCAGAACAGCCTTGAATCCGGGTTTCTCACAGGTCTTCTCCAGTATCTCAAGTTCCATTTTACGGTCAACAAAGTTTCGGATTGTCATCATTATACTCTTAATCCGAAAGACTATTTAAAGTTTTTGTTAAGCTACAATCGATAGTAAAAACACACAATTGAAATAAGAAATGAAAACACAGGGGCTCTTATCGCTCAAGCACACAGCGAGATTCCAGATGGAATGGATTTCTGCATGATATGAAAGAATTAAAGAATATCTAAAAAACTGTTTAGACGACGTATTCCTGAGTAAAACAAAAATATTAACTTAATAAAATATATTTAGTGGGCCTGGCAGTATACGGACAGAACAAATCGAAAGGCAAAAGATTCGAACACAGATAGGGTACTGGCTCGGGCTTATTTTTGGGGTGGGCCCAAGTCCTCAAAAAACGATAAAATCATAGTATGTAGATAGAATGTGTTTTCTTCCCAAATAAGAAAATCATATATTAGAGGATATTTTGAATCTCAACAAATCTCCTTTCATCATACAGGAAGTCACCGAAAGAGTCACCAAAAAGGTCACCGAAGATCAGACGACCATTCTGAGACTCACACACCATTATCAAAAACTAAGATTTCCCATCAGAACTCAGGATTTTTCTCATATCATCCATATCCCAGTGCATCACGCCTTCATCATCCATCCTTTCCAGACATTTTTTCGTGAACCCGGACTTCGACACCAGCATGAACCTCTCCTTCCTGTCTTTATTGTGCCACTGCACAAGATCCTTCTTCTCCATAAGCTCGTCCAGAACATCGCACCCCACAGGTCTGTTCCTCCATTTCACCTCTCCGAACAGTATTTCCTTCTTTTTCTCATTCAGGGCAACGATATCAATCTCATCCCCACTTCGGTTCCACCATGAACCGACCTCAGGCCATTCATCGGCAAGATATCCTCTTACGACCTCTTCTGCGATCATTCCGACATGGGAAGGCAGGTCTTTCCTGATTATTTCACTGACTTCCGCAACCTTTTCCATCTCAAGCTCGCTCTCATAGGGAAACACATATCTGAACCAGAACCTGAAAAAGGGGTCATCGATGACATATCTCCCCTTCCTTGATTTTCTCTGGTCTTCTGTGACAGGCACCTCCTTGCGGACAAGGTCCATATCGTTTTCGAGCACAGACAGATAGAAGGAGACCTTGTTCCTTTCCATGCCGAGCATATCTGAGATATCCCCCAGTCTCTGTTTTCCCATGGAGATGTATTTGAGGACAGAGAGATAGGTTGATGCATCCCGGGTCTCCGAGCGTATCAGGTATTCGGGCTCTGAGTATAGGGGAGCACCCTTTCTCAGGATGAGTCTTTCCACATTGCTAATGATGTCATGGTCCCACTGAACATCCTGAAGATATGCAGGGGTTCCGCCGAACACCGAGTAGAAGTCCATTCCTTTTGCAACCTCGCCGGCAAGTGAAAAGACGATATCCGGTCTGAACGGTCTCAGTTTCATGTCAAGCGTTCTTCTACCGAACAGGGGAGCATTTCCTGAAAGGGCCAGAGAATGTATCATTCCCATGGACGAACCGGTAAGTATGAGATTCATGCTCTCGCTTGAGTCCCAGATGTCCTGGAGTATGGAGATAGCACCTTCTATGCGTTCCAGCCTCTGGAACTCATCAAGGACGCTTATCCTGTCCAGAGATGCCAGATACTCCATGAACTGTCTGAAAGAGCTGAAAGGGGATCTCAGAAGAGGATTTCCTGTATATCTGTAAAGGGTCTCTGCCAGATATCTGAGCATAGCACCCTCTGATTGCAGAGGGATATACAGATAGACTGAATCCCTGTTCTCTATGAACTTTTTCACCAGAGCCGTCTTTCCAACCCTTCTGCGGCCATACAGAACGACCATGCTTTTCTTCTTCTGCATGGCATCTTCAAGCATCTGCATCTCCTTTTCACGGTCTATGAAATCCATCAAGTCGTAAATAGTCTATTTGTATTTGAACTTTTCTGAAAACCCACGCCAATCGGATGACGTACCGATGAAAACTGTTTTACAAGTTATAATAATTCAAAAAAATTCTAAATATTGATGTAAAGTGTACAAAACTCGGTTAAAACATATTATAGTACTCTTAAAATATATTTAGTGGGCCTGGCAGGATTCGAACCTGCGACCATCTGGTTTCTCTCCGCAGGCGAAGAACGCACCGCGGTTATGAGCCAGACGCTCCACCACTAAGCTACAGGCCCAGCAGGGTTGCAATACTGTAAAAGGTTTTTAAATTTTGCGAGCGAGCAGGTGAGGGCGAGTGGAGCAAAGTAATATCTTTGCGACCTAGCCTTCCGCACGGAAGGCGTCGTTCTTTCTCATCTACGGGCTTCCTTAGAAGCCCTCTGTTCGGAGTGGAACTCCTCACACGGCGTCTTTCTTTGGAGCCCGAAGCCAGCACAGCGAGCAACAAAGAAAGAGCCCGTATTTAAGATTTTCAGGGATGTGCGTAGTATGCAACAACCTTTCCGCCGTTTACGGAATCTATCCTCACGAATCCGAATCTCTCGAACTGCACCATGTCATCCGGTTTGAAGTCAAGAAGGGAGCGCTCCCCAAATCCTTTTTTAACGCTTCCGTCAACCATCACGACCTCCGTATCCACAGGTTCACTCACCCACTGTATTCTTGGGATGTCCTTGTTCGGAATGTCCGTGAACTCCGATTCTTCGTCAAGGATTACATTGAACAGGTCCTTCAGTCGTATCTCCTTCCCTTCGAGTTTCTCGAAATCCTCTTTTGATATGTATATCTCATCAGCTACCGTTATCTTTCTTGTCCCCAGGTCCTCTTTCGGGTGATTGGTGAGTTCCACCTCTTTAAGGTCAGGCGGATTCTTCACCTTTATCTTCACAGGGTCCGGCACGAACATTCGTCTTGGCGTGTCCGCATCCAGAAGCTTTCTGTTTTCGGAGTAAAGGTTCTCCGCAGGCACCTCTATATCATTCTGGCTGAGCCCGAAGGAGAGTATGAAGGAGCGTATCGCCTCCGGTTTTATTCCCCTTCGTTTCAGGGATTGCAGGCTCCATGTCCGTGGGTCATCCCATCCTGTGAACTCCCCGCTCTTCACTTCTTTACTGGATTTGCTCTTGCTCAGTTTCGCCTCCTTTATTCTTAGCATTCCGTAGTGTATGAATTCAGGCCCGTCTATTCCGAATGTTTTCCACAGATGCCTTTCCATAAGGTCCTCCATCACGAGGTCTTTTCCGCGAAGAACATGGGTCATGCCGAGAACATGGTCGTCCACGGCCCACGAGAACTCGAGGAGCGGCCAGACATGATATTTATCCCCCACACGGGGGTGATCCCTTTTCGAGATTCTGAAAAGTACCCTGTCCCTGAAAGCGGGATTCGGATGCTTCATGTCTGTCTTTATCCTGAGTATTGCCTTTCCCTCATCATATTTTCCGGCAAGCATCTCCTTCCATTTGGCGAGATTTTCTTCGACGCTCCGATGCCTGTGCTCGCATTCGATGCCCTGCTCCCTATTCTTCCTCATCTCTTCGGCCGGGCACTCGCAGACATAGGCCCCATCGAGTTTTATCAGCTTTTCCGCCCACTCGTAGAAGAGCTCCAGACGGTCTGATTTGTAAAAAGCATCATCGTAGTTCACGCCCATCCATTTCAGGCCTTCGGCTATGAGCCCGTATGCCTCCGTATCAGGCAGCTTCTCACTGCTCCCTATAGTATCGTCGTAGACCAGAAACAGCTTCCCTCCATAGCGCTTAACATACTCGTCGTTCAGTATGGCCATCCTCGCATTGCCTATATGCAAGGGTCCGGATGGATACGGGGCCATCCTCATGACGACGCCTTTCTCGGCGTTCTTGAGCTCAGGAAGTTCGTGACTCTTCTCTTTTTTCTTTCTTTCCATGAGCTCAGGGGCCACATCTTCGAGCATCTTTTTCTGTGTTTCAAGGTTTAGTTTATTTATTTCGGATACTATCTCACGGACGAGAGCGCCCACCTCTTTCGCTTTTTTCTTCAGTTCAGGCTCTGCGGCCATCACCTTCCCCATGACAGCCCCGGGATTCGCTTTTCCCTCGTAGAATATGGCGTTCTGAAGTGCATATTTCGTGAGCAGTTCTCTCAGTTCGTTCATGCCCTCCCGATTAAAGGCTTCCATATATGAGATTTGGGTAAAGCATACAGAAAGCTTTAAATACCCCATTTATATAGCTTATAAACCAAAAGGAGGATGAGCATTTGACAGACAAACCGAAGATAAAGATCGAGAATGTGGTAGCGTCCACATCGTTGAGGGATGACCTCGACCTTCCGAAGATAGCACTCAGCCTTGAAAACTCAGAATATGAGCCGGAGAAGTTTCCGGGACTTGTTTACCGGATAAAAGAACCGAAGACAGCCACGCTTCTTTTCAGGAGCGGAAAGGTCGTATGTACCGGCGGAAAGAGCCTTGAAGAGGTCGAAGCGGCGATAGACCATCTCGTGAAAAAGGTCGAAGCGGCGGGATTTCCGGTAGACAAGAAACCCATCATTCATGTTCAGAACATTGTGGCATCGTCTGATCTCGGAACACCGATAAATCTCAATTCCATAGCCATGTCATTCGGTCTTGAAAATGTGGAGTATGAGCCGGAGCAGTTTCCGGGACTTGTTTACAGGATGTACGATCCGAAGGTCGTTCTTCTCCTCTTCGGCTCTGGAAAGCTCGTATGCACAGGTGCAAAGAAGCCCGAGGATGTCGAGAGGGCGGTGGAGAAGATAGCGGAGGAGCTTAGGAAAATAGGCCAGCTGCCGTGAGTAAGATGCAGATACTGGACGACCACATGCATCTCCAGTTTCAGGGCGATAATGTCATTGCGGTTAAGGAGTTCCTGAAGCTCGGAGGGACACATCTCATAATGTCGCATATGCCCTATTCAGATATGCCCCTGAAAAGCACGGATGATTTTCTGCTCCAGTATGAGCGCTCCCTTTCAATGGTTGAAAAAGTGCGGAACGAGACCGATGCGGTCATCTGGCTCACCGTGGGGCCGTATCCGGCCGACATTCTCAGATTGATGGAAGAGCATCCCCTTGAAAAAGCGAAGGAGATGATGATGGAAGCCATGGAAATCGCGGCAAAATGGGTTGAAGAAGGAAAGGCGATAGCGATAGGAGAGGTCGGAAGGCCGCATTTCGAGGTCAGTCCCGAGGTCTGGGATGCCAGCAATGAGATCCTGAGATGCGGTATGGAACTTGCAAGGGAGCAGGGATGCGCTGTAGTACTTCATACCGAACATTCCACTCCGGAAGGCTGGATGGAACTGGCATCATTTGCGGATAAAGCGGGTATGGAGCGCGGCAGAGTCGTCAAGCATTTTTCTCCGCCTGCGATACTTCCCGAGGAAAATCAAGGGCTGTTCCCGTCGGTTCTGGCATCAAGGGACAACATAAGAAGGGCGCTTTCCAAGGGAAACAGGTTCACCATGGAGACGGACTACATCGATGACCCGCGTCGGCCCGGGGCTGTTCTTTCACTCAGAACGGTTCCGAAAAGGACAAAGGCCTTCCTCGATAACGGAACAATGACCGAGGAAGACGCATTCAGGATACATAAGGAGAATCCGGAGAGGGTTTACGGAGTTGAGATCGAGTGAAGCGCGGAGGCAGAAGAGGCAGGGGCAGGAAAGGAAGACGCAATAAGGAGATGGTCCAGATAGCGAAGGAAAGGATAGAAATCCTTTTCGATATGGCCGAGAAGCAGGCTCTGAAAGGAAGACAGGACAGGGCGAACAGATATGTCCAACTTGCAAGAAAGATAGGGATGAGATACAATGTTCGGATACCTCGGGAATACAGGATGAGATACTGCCGCAAATGCGATTCCTTCCTTCTTCCCGGAGAAAATGCGAAATATCGCCTAAACAATGGAAAAATAAGCGTGACCTGCCTGAACTGCGGCCACATATATAGGCACCCCCATCTGAGAGAAAAAAAGGAATCACATTGAACTTAGGCCTCTGTCTATCCTGTGCAGACCTTCAATAAGTCGGTCGGTCCGTGCCGCATAGGATATCCTTATGTAGCCTTCACCGGCTATCCCAAAAGCTCCGCCCGGAGTCACGGCCACCTTATATTCTTCAAGAAGATGTTCCGCAAGCGAGAACGAGTTCACCTCTGGGAGGTACTTGGCAAATATGTAGAAGGCACCGGAAGGTTTGAAAGCGTCAAGGGTGTGCATCTCATCTATCTCTCCGAGGGCGGCCAGCCTTCTCTTTGCGAACTCCTTTCTCATGTCCTCCACACAGGAAGAACACTCTCTCAATGCCGTTATGGCAGCCCTCTGTATGAACGGTGCTACGCAGGTTATGCTCTGCTGCTGCAATTTGTTGATGGTGTCCGTCAGGTGTTTGGGTGCGGCTATCCAGCCTATGCGCCATCCGGTCATGGCATAGGCCTTCGAGAATCCGTTTATCGTCATGGTCCGTTCGTGCATGTTTCCGAGAGAGGCTATGCTCACATGTTTTCCACGATAGATGAGCTTTTCATATATCTCGTCACTGAGAACATAGAAGTCGTAGTCTTCGGCAAGGTCCGCTATCACTTTCAGGGTTTTTTTGGGATATACGGCACCAGTGGGGTTCGAAGGAGTGTTGATAACAAAAAGTTTGGTCTTATCTCCGACAGCGTTCTTTATGTCCTCGTCCCTCGGAATAAAGCCATCCTCTTCCTTTGCCCTCAGGTCAACGCGCTTTGCACCGGAGAATATGCTTATTGCGGAATATGAGACCCAACCCGGGTCCGGGAGTACGACCTCATCGGTATGCTGCATAACGGACTGGGATGCCATGAATATGCCGTGTTTGGCTATGGTGACGATTATGTTCTCAGGCCCGACATCTATCTTGTTCTCCTCCTTCATCTTCCGTGAGATCTCCTCTCTGAGCTCCAGTATACCACGGGAAGGCGCATAATGGGTTTCACCGCGGTCGAG
Organism: uncultured Thermoplasmata archaeon; assembly: GCA_964475625.1. Lineage (GTDB taxonomy): Archaea > Thermoplasmatota > Thermoplasmata > WALJ01 > WALJ01 > JALTFR01. Next base: position 14,918 of record CAYYXK010000025.1, read on the forward strand.
AGCTTCCTTGGCGGCATCTATTATCGGTTTGGGTGTGGTGAAGTCGGGTTCTCCTATGGATAGAGAAATGACATCCTCGCCTTTCGCACGCATATCGGCGGCCATCTGGCTTATCTTAAGCGTGGTTGACGGAGGAAGTCGGCGGGCTCTTGCTGATATGCCCCTCATATGGCGATCATCCCATGAGTTTGACCATCAGCCCTTTCTGGGCATGCAGCCTGTTTTCCGCCTCGTCAAAGACAACCGAGTTCGGGCTATCCACCACTCCGTCCGTGACCTCATGCCCTCTGTGCGCGGGTAAGCAGTGCATGAATATGTAATCCGGTTTTGCATGCTGCACGAGCTCTTCATTGACCTGATATTTCCTGAAAATGCGCTCTTTGACAGCAGCCTGTGCCTCTTCGCCCATTGAAACGGCGACATCGGTGTATATGACATCCGCATCCTTGACGGCCTCGATCGGCTCACGTACGATATCCATCTTCGTTCCCTTATCGGCGGCTATCTCACGGGCCCTCTGCCATATGTATGCATTCGGCTCGTATCCCTCCGGGCATGCAATATAGAAGTCCATGCCGACCATTGCAGCACCGAGAGCCAGAGAATTGGCGACATTGTTCCCATCGCCGACATAGACAAACTTCAGGCCTTTGAAATCCCCTTTATGCTCTCTTATTGTGAGGAGGTCCGCAAGTATCTGAGTGGGATGCTCCACATCGTCCAGTCCGTTTATCACCGGCACCGTCGCATTCTTTGCAAGTTCAAGCATGACATCATGACTGAATGCCCTGTACATTATGCCGTCTACATACCTCGAAAGGACCTTTGCCGTATCCGCCACGGTTTCCCCCCTCCCCATCTGCATGTCTTTGGGGCTGAGATATATCGCATGGCCTCCAAGCTGGGTCATCCCTGTTTCGAAGGATATGCGTGTCCTCGTGCTCGGTTTCTCGAATATCATTCCAAGTGTCTTGTTCTTCAACGGCTCGTATATCTCTCCGGACTTCTGCCTCTTCTTTATCTCGGCGGACAGGTCCAGTATGTTCATCAGGTCATCCTTCACATCCAGCATCGATATTACATCTCTTTTCATGATATCTTCTCCTCTTTCTTTATCATCTTTCTTTTCTCGAAAAGGAATTTCATATTTCGCTTGCCGTCCTTCCATGAGTTGAGTTTCACCTCACCCTTTCTGGGCCGGTATCTGATGGGAACTTCCTTGGCTTTCAGTTTTTTGAAGGCCTCTATCTTTATCTCTTCGGACAAGGGCATGCCGTCGCTCGTGAGCCTGAGTTTCCTGAGAGCGCTCTTTCTGAACACCCACATGCCGGATTGAGAATCTTTAAGGTGCATTCCGAAAAGAAGGTTCATGGCCTTTGCCAGCATCCAGTTCCCGAACTTATGCGAGGTTGTCATGGCCCCTTTCTCCATATCGCTCAGGCGGTCCGTGGTTATGAAGTCCAGACCCTCCTTTTCAAGCATTTTCACTAGTCTCGGTATATCGGATGCAGGGTATGTGGTGTCTCCGTCCAGAGTGATGATTATGTCTCCTGCGGCCTTCTCAAAACCGGTCTTATAGGCCCTTCCGTATCCTCTTCTCGGTTCATCGATTATTTTCGCGCCTTTTTCTCTTCCAATCTCTCTTGTCCTGTCCTTCGAGTTGGTATCCACCATGAGTATCTCATAGTCCCAGCCCGTGGGTTTCAGTGTCGAGTTTACCTCATCCAAGACCTCTCCGATGGATTCCTCTTCGTTCATTGTGGGGATAATGACTGATATCTTCACAACGGGGCATTTTGAGGGGGGTTATATATGTTTGTGTTGCAAAGAGGCTATTGTTTCATGTATGCCTTCCTCAAAGGAATGTTTCGGCTCCCATCCGAGGGTCCTACGTGCAAGGGAGATGTCTGCCATGGAGCGCTCCACCTCGCCTTTTCTCCCGGGAGCATGCTCGGGCTGGATTCCGCACCCGGTCACATCAGCAATCGTTCCTGCAAGCTGATTTATGCTTATTTCGATACCAGAACCAAGGTTTATGACATTTTCTCCATGGTCAATAGCTGCCATAAGCTCCAGTCCGCGGACAAGGTCCTTCACATACACGAAATCACGGGTCTGTTCTCCCGTGCCGAATATCACAGGAGCCTTTCCATCGAGGCAGAGAGAGATGAACTTCGGGATGACAGCAGAGTATTCGGAAGATGTGTCCTGCCGCGGGCCATACACATTGAAAAACCGTGCTGAGACACCCTTGATACCATAGAGTTCCGAGTAATTCCTGACAAGGTGCTCGGAAGCGAGCTTCTGGGTTGCATAGGGAGATAGTGGATCAACAGGCGTTTTTTCACTTACCGGCATATACTTCGGATCTCCATAAACCGCACAGGAGGATGCAAAGACAAAAGATTCCACATCCATCTTTCTAGCCAGTTCTAGCATCTTCACAGTACCAGTGATGTTTATCTCTGCGGTCTTTATGGGACGGTTTATGCTATCCTGCACTCCAGGAATGGCTGCAAGATGGAATATGACATCCACATCGTCTATATAAATGTCTTCCAGGATAGAGGCTTTGATGAATCCAACGTTCAATCCTTTCAGGTTCTCCTCGCTGCCGAGGGAGAGATCGTCCACCACGATGATATCGTTGTTGTGTGAGAGGTATTCTGCAAGGTTAGAGCCTATGAAGCCCGCACCGCCAGTTATAAGTATATGCTTCTGAGACAGATACATGGAGAGCACATTATTTTCAAGTATATGGAACTTTGCGCGGCGAAGCAGTTTATATATGGGAGCTTATTGGGTGTTATGGAACTTCCCGGCAAGAAGTTCATAAGAACAACGGCCATAGTCGGCGTAGGAAACACATCAGGGAGATTACTCGCATTTCTTTTCATGATTGTGGTTGCTAGAGTTCTTTCCGAAAGAGATTACGGAGAGGTCAGGTACATATTGAGCATAGCCACTGTGGCATCTACTGTTGTAGCAGCGGGCCTTCCAAGTACAATGAGCCGTTTTCTAGCCAGATATTATAAAGAAAATTATAAAAAAAATATATATTTTACAAACACACTGGTGCTTTTCCTTATTTTTCTGTCTGCAACACTAGTGGCATCTCTGTTATTATTCCCAGACACGCCCATGATAATCTTGGTCATAATAGGCTACTCTGTACCACTCCTCTATATGGGAATAGTTCGAGGCCTGATGCAGTACACGAAGTTTGCACTGATGAGCCTTCTCAGGAACCTGATAAAAATAATCATTCTGGGATTTCTCGTCCTGTTCACAAGTATGACAGGAACATATGTGCTACTTACATATGCTTTTGGTGGCTGGATTGCGATACTCATACTTGAGAGATACAGAGCCTCTGAATTATATGTGTTTAAAAATGGAATAAGCAGAGATACAATGAAAGAACTTCTGACATTCTCCATTCCCGTATTCATAACGACATTTGCCTTCGTTCTTATAACCCAGAGCCCTCTGATTGTTCTGACCCAGGAGATAGGTTATGAATACGGAGCAGTTTTTTCTACAGCCTTTACATTCACTCTGCTTTATTCTTTCGTCCCCTTCGCCGTGCTTACCATAGCCATGCCGAAAATAGCATCTATGAGAGATAAACAGAGACGAATTAAGGTGTTCTCGCAATCTGCTGCAATTATAGTCTTTACAGGAGCTCTTTTGATTTTGTTGACAATAATAGTAGGAAAATGGGCGCTACACATCTTGTTTGAGGGCAAATACGACAGTTCCTATATACCCATGGTCATTCTCTCAGTTGGAAGCATATTTATGGGTCTGAGAAATACATATTCTGCGCTTTGGGAGGGCGGAGGGAGACCCACACTGAGCACTTATGACACGGTCTTCGGAGGACTCATGACTCTTGGTAGTGCACATATACTTGTTCCTTTGTACGGTGTCAATGGTGCGGCATACTCTTTTGTTATCGGAACTCTGTCATCGGTTCTCCTGAGCACTGTTTTCCTATCCATGTATCTAAGAGGAAGATTTGAGATGGATTAGTTCCTGCCCAGCCAGTATTTCATCATGTTCCTGTGCCGTTTTCTGTTGTATTCCTTTATTTCCTCATCATCAAGCTTTGGTTTCCTGTTCACCCACGACTGAAAATATCCCATTATAAAGGCAAGGGACTCTTTTATCCCGGTGTTGCTAGCTATGGACAATGCTCTGAGGGCTGCAACATATGCAGGATAATGTCTGAAGTACACGGATTCGCCGACTTTTTTGAAACCGGTCCATCTTCCCATGGCCGAAGAGGTCAATCTTGTCTGGTATGCTTTCACATCCTTTAAGAGACCGATGTTATATCCCTTCAACTGCGCTTTAACATTGGACACTGCATCGGGGGAGTATGTAGAGAGATAACCCCCGCTCTTTTCGAAACACTCCCTTGTCCACACGCGAGCAGCACCGCGAGGGAGATCATCCCTAGTTTTATCCATAATATATCTGTCCCCATTCCAGGAGTATATCACCCCGCTAGCCACACCCAGATTCTTATTTTCCATCTCTTCCATAAGTATTTTGAAGTAGTCCGGTTCAAGTATTATGTCGGCATCAAGGAGCGCGATATATCCGTATTCCAGACCTTCTTTTTCAGCAGTTTCAACCGCTTTATCAAAACCATACCTACAGACATCACTGTAATGAACCCCTATGTCCCACCTTGTCTTTTCAGGGAACTGTACGACTACTATGAAAGGGTATTTTTTCGACATTTCCTTGAGAATCTCAGGACCTCTGTCCTCGCTCCCATCATCCACTATTATCCACAGTGTAGGGGAAATTTTCTGTTTCACAACAGATTCTACCAGTTTTCGCAGATTATTTTCCTCGTTTTTCATGGGAGTTACCAGAAGGTATGATTTGGGATTGAGCATCACGTTAGCAAACAAAGGCCATGTATTTAGATTGTTCGGCAAGTGCTCTGTTGCACAAATAGTTTTATAAGCCATGGTGCCATACTTTCTGGTAAATA
>CAYYXK010000026.1:0-19469 GCA_964475625.1 uncultured Thermoplasmata archaeon
AAAAGGGCTTATGTGATCATACTAAAGGAGTGAAAAGGAATTTTGTCCCAGAGTCTGCCCCTACCCATACGGATATAAAGAACAATCGCAGAATCAATCGCTACATTAATAAAAGGGGGCCGAATGCGCCTGTGTGAACGGGTATATTCTGGCAATGCTGCTTATCGGGGGATTCGTCGCATCCGAACTGATACTTTCAAAGAAAGGAGTGCTTGAAAGGTATAATATGCAGCTCTACGGGCCTTTTCTCATGTGGAAGACAAGGAAGGGCAGGGGGTTCATCGACAGGACGGCAAAGAAGTACGAACGGTTCTGGGAGGTCTATGCCGACTTCGGCATACTGCTCATATTCCCATTTATGCTGATGGGGACATTACTTTTGATATGGGTCGCGGACATAGCCACACACATCCCTGCAAGCAGTGCCCCTAACCCGATAATGATGCTGGGAATACCGGGGGTGAATCCGATAATACCTCTCTGGTATGGCATACTCGGCCTTGCGGTCGCGATAATCTTTCACGAGTTCTCCCACGGGATACTTGCGAGGGTTGCGAAGGTGAAGATAAATTCGCTCGGACTTCTGTTCTTCATATTTCCGGTCGGTGCATTCGTGGAACCGGATGAGGAAGAGACCGAGAGATTGCCCAAAAGGAAGAGGATGAGGATATACGCCGTGGGGCCAACGGCAAACATACTTCTTGCATTCCTTTTTCTGGCTCTTTTTATGGGTATGGCGGGGCAGGTGCAGCCCATACAGGACGGAGTGGTCGTCTCCGGAATCTATCAGGGCGGTCCAGCATATGGATACATAGAGCCCGGTTGTGAGATAATCGCAGTTAACGGGACAGAGATAAGAACGATTGAAGACTTCAATTCCGCACCTTTTCCTCCTGCGGGCCAGACCGTGAACCTTACCATACTTGACGGAGGGGAGCGGAGAGAGGCCGCTTCGATCTCCGGTCTCATGGTCATTAGTGTTACGGAGGGTTATGCGGCATCGAACGCAGGGATAAAAGAAGGGATGCTGATATACGGCCTGAATGATACCGTGATTCACAACTACGACGAGTTCACGGAGGTCCTTGCCACAATAAAACCGGGACAGACCGTCAACATATCTGTTTACGAGCGCTCCGGTGATGTCTATGTTCCAACGGACATAGAGAGCATAACATTCACGGAAGAGGACAAGTATGATTACTATGAAAAATACTATCCGAGCCTGAACAGCGATGGTTTTCATGGAAAGGCCATAATGGGTGTTGGTGTGGCAAGTATGGGAATAAACGGATTCGAAGCTGGAACGATATCAAGGATATTCGCCCATCCTCTGTCCGGAACAAGCAATCCCGAAGAAAAAGTGAGAGCGGCGCTTTCATACATATCCTTGCCAATGAGTGGACTTATGCCGTTTTCAGGGCCTATGGCCGGCCTTTATACGGCGGGAGCATTCTCGTTCATGCCCATGTGGCTTTTCTGGGTCCTCGCCAACTCCATGTACTGGATATTCTGGCTCAACCTCATGGTCGGGATAACCAACGCTCTGCCGGCCATACCTCTGGACGGCGGTTTCATGTTCAGGGACGCCCTCTGGCACTTTATCGGAAAATTCCGGAAGGATGATGAAAAAGCCAAGAAACTCGCCGGAAGCATATCGACCTTCGTGGCCTTCTTCATACTCTTTCTGATATTGTGGCAGTTGATTGGCCCGAGGCTCTCATTCTAGGCCGTATCTCTCTTTAAGAGCGGACAGTTTCCTCAGATATATCTCTTCGGAGAGCTCGCCCTCCGCCAGACCCATGTCAAGCACCCTCTTCTCCGAGGCATACATGGATCTCAGACGCGCCCTGTGCCTCTTCCCGAGCTCGTCCACATCATTCAGAAGTTCCTTTCCGGCGCTGCTGAGGCGATAGACTATTCTCGGCCTTCCATCCGGTGGAAATACGGCGCTCCTCTCCACTATACCCAGTTGATGAAGGAGAAGCAGGTGTTTGTCCACAGATTGTCTCGTTATGCCGAGTTCCGCTGCTATCTCATCGGGATGTTCCATGCCGTTCGAAAGCGAATCCATGACCTTCAACCTTGTTTCCGACGAAAGTGCCTTTATGAGACGGAAGGCTGTTTTTTCCATGTTCACCCATCTTTTACGCTTATTTTAACTTTTCTTCTGAACTTGTCTCACTGTCTTCTGAAAAATTCTCAAGGCACCCTGTGTTTATCTCAAAATATTTTCAAGAAATGCATAAATAAGTCCCTTCCATAGCGGATAGCATGAGCGAAAAAATACTTGAAAAGATAGAGGAGCGCTATAAGCGCGGAGAGATAAGCAGGGAGACCTACGAGGCAATAGTGAATGAATACCGGAACCATGCCGACGAGGAGCAGGAAGAGGAACAGGAGGATCTACCGAAAGGAGGAATAGGGATATCTGGAATGGGAAAGACCGGGGATGTCAAGGGCGAATACCTCAGGATATCCGGCGCCGGAAAGGTGGAAGGCAATGTGGATGTCGGAGAGGTGAGTATATCTGGCTCTGCAAAGATAGAAGGGAATGTGAAGACGAGGGTCATGGGCTGCTCCGGCGCCTGTTCGGTCGAAGGAGATATAGATGCATCTTCTCTTACCGTTTCAGGTTCCATGAAGTGCGAGGGCAATGTGAGGGCCGAACGCATAGCGTTTTCCGGAGGAGTGGGGGTGGATGGCGATATATCCGCGGATGTTCTGGAATCTTTCGGAGGGACGAAGGTCGAAGGGAAGATACACGCAAAGAAGACCGTGAAAATGCGGGGTTCGCTGAAAGCATCGGACATCGATACCGGCATCTTCGACGGTGAAGGCAAGCTCTCCGCGGACGGAAAGGTGAAAGCAAAGGATTTCCGTCTGGAACTGGAAAGGGACGGAAGCTCCGATGTCGAAATGATAGATGCGGAGAGGATACGGATAAAGGCCGGAAGCCGGAGAGGTGTGTTCTCCAGAATATTCGGCAGAAGCGGAGGTCTGATGAAAGCCGGAGAGATAAGGGGAAAGGAGATAGACATAGAGAACACGAACGCCGACCTAGTCGAGGGAGATAAGGTTAATATAGGGCCGGGGTGCAGGATAAAGGTGCTCAGGGCACGGAATGCAACGATACACGAGAGTTCGAAGGTGATTAAAAGAGAGTGAACCCATGAAGTATGTCATACGCTCGGAAGGTATAAGGAAGACCTACATATCGAAAGGAAAAGGACTTTTCAGGCGTGAGAGAAAGGAGGTCGAAGCCCTCAAAGGCATAGGCCTGGCCGTGAACGAGGGAGAGATTTTCGGCCTGCTCGGTCCGAACGGAGCCGGAAAGACGACATTCATAAAGATTCTCACGACCCTTCTTCTCCCGACGGCCGGAAAGGCATGGGTGAACGGTTACGATGTCGAAAAGGAGGACAGGAAAGTAAGGGCATCGATAGGCTGCATGCTGATGGGGGAAAGGGGCCTGTACTGGAAACTGACAGGCAGGGAGAATCTGGAGTATTTCGGAGCGCTCTACTATGTCCCTAAAAAAGTAAGAAGGGAGAGGATAGAATATCTCATAGAACTGCTCTCACTGGGGGATTTCATAGATCGTACGGTTGAGACCTATTCGAGCGGCCAGAAGATGATAGTGTCCTTCGCAAAGGCACTGATAAACGACGCGCCCACGCTGTTTCTGGATGAGCCGACAATAGCCATGGATGTACATGCCGCCAGAAAACTGCGCGAGGTCGTCCGGGACCTCAACCGACAGGGGAAGACGATAATATACACCACACACCTCATGCACGAGGCCGATGAGCTCTGCGACAGGATAGCGATAATAGACAAGGGAAAAATAATGGCCATAGGAACCCCTGCGGAATTGAAAGCGTCCATAAAGCAGGAGGGCATAATCAAGATAGAGGGGGTAATACCGCAGAATGCCGTCGATGCCCTACGGGGCATTCCGACAGTGGAAAAGGTCGCTCTTGAAGAAAAAGGCGGGAGAGAGCATCTGAGAGTCATCACGGGAAACAGCCGGAGAGCTCTCCCCGAAATAATAAAGGTGCTTACTGAGAACGGTTCCACACTTGAATATATAAGCCCCGAAGAGCCCACCCTTGAAGACGTGTTCGTGAAACTGACCGGAAGGACGCTTAGTCAGGATACGAGGGAGGCGAATGAGCCTAAGTCAGCTAAATCCGATTAATTCCGTTCTTCTTACCCTGCATGTAACGAAGATAAGGTTCAGGATACTCTCAAGGTACAAGGGCTGGTTCGCATTCGACTTCATAATGCCCATCGTCATGGCGGCCCTGCCGATACTCATCGGTGTCTCGGTTGCAGGGGGTTTCGCCAGTGCAGGGAACGCATTCAAGAGTCACACGGGTACATCCAATTATGTAATCTACATGCTTGTGGGGGCCATAGTCATGATGACCGTGGAAACCTCCCTCTGGCTTGTGGGTTCATGGCTGAGATGGGAGCGCGAAGTCGGAACCATAGAGTCCGTATATCTTGCTCCCGCACGAAGGATTCAGATACTTACGGGAGTATCTCTTTACAGCGGTATACGGTCCGTCTTCACATTCATCGGTTCATACCTACTGGGCTGTCTTCTATTCGGAATAAACCCCTTCGAAGGAGACATGCTTATCGCACTTCTCTTTCTCATAGCCGGTCTCGCTCCTCTCTGGGGATTGGGATTCTTTTACGGCGCCTTCATACTCAAAGTGAGGGAAGCCGGAAGCCTGATGAACATACTGGCATGGGGAATGGCGTTTCTCATGGGTGCCTACTATCCCATTACCGTGTTTCCAAAGACCCTTCAATACATCGCCCTTGCATTCCCCCCGACATGGATAACCAACGGTGTCCGGGCATCCCTTCTGGGACTCTCCTATTTTCTGGGGGCATGGTACTGGGACCTCGGTGTCCTTCTCTTATACTCCATAATCATGCCTTTGCTCGGAGTGATGGCCTTTGTGTATGTTGAGAATCGCATAAAGAGGAATGAGGGGGTGGGAAAATTCTGAGGTCCGGAACGGATGCGTTCCTTGCCATGGTCAAAAAGCAGTTCATAGTTATGACCCGCTACCCTGTTTCGTTCATAACAAGCTTTGGCATGGTATTCATATTCATGCTCCTGTTCATATTTGCCGTAGGCATGTTCATGCCGGCTCAGGCCGAATGGGGGAGCGCAGCCGAGATATCCCAAAGCCCGATGCTTCTGGCGGAGCAGGACAACGGAACCGTCTATCTCGCTTTTCAGACGGAAAATCCGGGGGAGAGCGCAAACCTGTGGGTCGGGAATTGCTCATACTCTCCGGAAACCTCGAATTCCAGCGAATACGCATCGATCTATGAGGCTGCTGTGTGGAGCATCGAACTTATGGCCCCTACGAACGGCACCATATATGTCGGCTATTCGGAGGGAGACACTCGATTGAACTGGACCATTCAGGCATCATCCCTTCCCGAAGGAACGCCCGATATCGACGGCCACATAGACAGGGGAGGGCATACGGAGCTTGCAGCTATCTCGTTCTACGGATTCGTCTTTTTCATGTTCCTTCAGGACATCATATGGATGCTCGGATACTCCATAAGGGAGGAGCAGTATCAGGGAACGCTGGAATCCCTCTATCTGACCCCGGTCAATCAGTTCTCAAACCTCATTTCAAGGGCATTCATAAATGTCTTCTGGACTGGTTTGAATGTCATAGTCGCACTGCTGTTCGTGAGATATATGTTTGGCACTCTTCCGGTTGAAAACCTCGGATTCGCCCTGTTCGTGCTGTTTCTTTCATTGCTTCAGATGTTCGGCATGGGCTTTATCTTCGGTGCATTCACACTGAGGGCGAAGGGGAGCGCCGACTTCATGATGAACTTCATAGCGGTGATCTTTACATTTACCTGCGCCATGTTCTTTCCCTTCAGTGTCCTCCCGGAACCGATGGTAAAATATGTCTCGATGTTAATTCCTCTCAGCTATTCGGTGGACCTTTTCCGCAGTTCTCTGCTGGGTTATCCGGCCGGATTTCCGGAACTTCTTTCATCATCACAGGAGTTCTACATAGTGCTTGCATTCGCTGTAATCATGCCTCTGACAGGTTATTTCCTCTACAGAAAGATAGAGAGAATGGCAAAGGAAAAAGGTACATTGAGCGAATACTGACACTTTCACTGACCTCCCCTTCACATTTATTAATGAGATGGTGATGGCATCTCGTGAGATTTCCCTATGCGCCAAGAGAAGGGCAGAAAGAACTGATGGGCTGGATAGCAGATACGCTTGCGAATGGGGGACACCTTGTGGTTGAGGCAGGTACGGGAACGGGAAAGACGGTGAGCGCTCTCTTTCCCTCTCTGGAATACGCCCTCGAAAACGGCAAAAAAGTTCTCTATCTGACTCGTACGAACAGCCAGCAGGATCAGGTGATGAGGGAACTGGCAGCAATAAAGAAGACGAACGGCTCCGCATTCTACGGTGTGGCACTTCAGGGAAGGGGCAATATGTGTCCTCTCGCCATGTCGGAAGAGGAACTGAGATATGGGGCCGCGGAGGAACTCGCAAAGCTATGTGCTTCAAGAAAGAAAAAGGTCAGAAACGGAGATGAAGAGGCCTGTCCGTACTATGCGAAGACGCTGAAATTCGATGCGGAAAAGCTCAGGATATGGGTTGCGGACAAAAGCCCGAACGCAGGCGAATTCATACGGTATTGTCTTGAGAATGGAATATGCCCCTATGAAGCCAACCGAATACTTATGCCGGGAGCAATACTTGTTTCGGCCCCGTACATCTATTTTTTTGAGCCGGGAATAAGAAGAGCGCTCCTCACATGGATGGGTGTCTCAACGGATGACCTCATCGTAATAGTGGACGAGGCGCACAACCTCCCCGAATATGCAAGAGAGCTTGTTTCGGCGGAACTGAGCCTGAGAAGTCTTGCCAATGCACAGGGTGAGGCGGAGCGCTTCGGAAATCCGGAAGTATTGGACGGTGTGGCCGTCTCGGACGCGATATCCGTCATGCGCGAAGCGATACTCTCAATGGCGGAAGAATACATTCCGGATGGGGGGGAGGATTCTTTCGTCCCGGAGAAGGCTCTCGAAGAGCATGTAATGATAAAACTGGGCATAAACTCCAGGAAAATAGAGCTCATGGCAATGAATCTTATGAACTTCGGGGACATAATTAAAGATAGAAAGAAGGAGGAAGGAAAACTTCCGCGCTCTTACATCCACACACTCGGGGATTTCATTTCTTTCTGGATCAATCTCGAATCGAACGAATACATAAAGTTGGTAAAAGGGGGTGAAAATGCGAGGATAGAGGCGTACTGCATGGATGCCTCCGTTGCAACGGAGATTCTGAACCTCACTCATTCCAGCATACATATGTCCGGTACCCTCTCTCCTCTTGAAGAATACAGAGATACGACGGGCCTTTCCTTTGACACGGAATTAAAGAAGGCAAAGAGTCCGTTCCCTTCCGAAAATAGGCTTGTGCTATACAGCAGTGCTGCTACAACACGATATGAGGATGTGAAAAAGAACCCGGCCAACATAAGTGTGCTCGAAGAGCTATCGCTGAAAGCCGTGTCCGTGGAAAACAGGAATTCGGCGGTATTCTTCCCGAGTTTCTCCCTCATGGACAGGTTCATGGCGGACGGATGGCATATGCGTCTGCGGAAGGGGGCATTCCTCGAAGAGAAGGGGATGTCCGGCAAAGACCTCATGAGACGGATCAAGCGGTTCAGAACGGAAAAGGGTGCCGTGCTCATGGCAGTGGTGGGCGGAAGGGTCAGTGAAGGCATAGATTTCCCTGCCGAAGCCCTTGAAATCGCGGTCATAGTCGGTATACCCTATCCGAAACCCACGGCAAAACAGAGGGCCATGGAGCGCTTTTATGATATGAGATTCGGAAAAGGATGGGAATATACGGTCAAAGCTCCGACGACCAGAAAAATCCTTCAAACAATAGGGAGACTTATACGGACTGAGACTGACAGGGGTGTGGCGGTGATATTGGACCGGCGCGCCGTCCACTTCTCAGACACCATAGAAATGCATGAAAGTACGGATATTCCGGGAGATATAAGAGCTTTTTTTAGAAGGGTTTAAAAGCAGGTGAAAATTCCAGCCTTTGTGTTGCTCGCAAGCATACTACTGATAATAGCCCTAGCGGCCGCATTCTACATGGCATGGAACATCGGAGCCAATGATGTTGCTAATTCGATGGCGAGTGCCGTGGGAGGAAAGGCAATATCTCTGAAACAGGCCGTCATAATAGCGGGGGTTCTCGAGATGGCTGGCGCCGTGCTTCTCGGTTCTCGTGTCACAAACACCGTCGGAAAAGGCATAGTGGACCTTCAGTCCATAAATGATCCGAATGTGGTGATCGTCGGAATGCTTGCGGCCCTCATAGCGGCATCCATCGGGGTAACTCTGTCCACATGGAAGTCCATGCCGGTTTCGACATCACATTTCGTTGTAGGGGCGGTAATGGGGTTCGGCCTAATATCCGAGGGAGTAGCGGCCGTTGATTGGGGCGTCATGGGAAAGATAGCTCTAAGCTGGGTCGTTTCACCCATAGCGGGTCTTTTCCTTGCATATTTCGTTTTCAAACTCATATCCAAATTCGTTCTTTCAAGCGATGACCCGGTGAAGAGCGCCATACGAGGCAGTCCCATCTATGTTGGCGCAACATTCCTCGTGATAGCCCTCTCTCTTCTTCTTAAAACCAGATTCGGAGATATGGTCGGAGTTTCGGACAATCTCATGCTTGCCACTCTGATATCCGTCATAGTTGCGGTCATAACCGGGCTTGTAGGATATTATCTGGTACTTCGTGCCAGTAAGAGGTGGAGTGGCGAGGAGGACAAATATGCCCGGGTGGAGAGGATATTCAGGGGACTTCAGATAATGACATCCTGCTATGTCGCATTTGCGCACGGTGCCAATGATGTCGCCAATGCGATAGGGCCTCTCGCAACCGTGTTTCAAACGATATATGATAACAGTGTCGTGGGCCAGAGCGCTGTTCCGTGGCAGCTTCTTGCACTGGGGGGCTTCGGCATAAGCGCAGGTGTGTTCACATGGGGTTATAAGGTCATAAAGACCGTAGGGTTCAATATCACGGAATTGACCAATACAAGAGGGTATTCCATAGATTTCGGCGTGGCAACAACTGTTCTGGTATTCTCGAAGATGGGTATGCCCATATCCACCACACATACGGTGATCGGTGCCGTGGTGGGCGTCGGTCTCGCAAAGGGACTGGCCGCCGTGGACCTCAGGGTTCTGAAGAACATAGTGATATCATGGATGATAACGATACCTCTGGCCGTAGTACTGTCGATTGTTTTATATAAGGGAATGTCTTATTTGTTGTTGTGAGGTGAAAGGATGAAACCAGCCATAGGAAGTGTTATGAGGCGCTCTCCATTCGACGGATTGATCGAGCATGCCGCAAAGGTGAGCGAATGCGTTGATTCTCTTGATAAGGCCATGAAAGCCTTTGGTGAAGGGGATATGGAAAGGTTCAGGATGCTGAAAAACAGAGTTGAGACCGCGGAAGACGAGGCGGATAAGATAAAGTCCAATGTTCGAAATCATCTTCCGAAAAGCATATGGATGCCGGTGGACAGAGGTTTCTTTCTTATGACCCTGAGCGAGCAGGATAGCATACTGGATTATGCGGAGGATGCGGTCATATGGATAGACCTGAGGGGAAAGCCGTTGCCCTCCGAATTGAAAGAGGATTTCAGGAAATTGCAGAGCGCCGTGAACGCGGCGGTCCATGAGTACGAAAAGGCCGTCAACAATCTCAAACATGTTCTGGAAACTTCATTTTCGGAGAAAGAGAGGGAAGAGACGAAGAAGTACATATATGGTGTTCACAAGCTCGAACATGACAGCGATATCATAGAAAGAGAAATCACAAAGAAAATATTCTCTTTCGAAGGACATCTTGACCCTGTGAGCATATGGCACCTCACGCGTCTCGTTTCAATATTGGGAGAGATAGCGAACCATGCGGAGAACGCGGCGGACAGGATAAGGGCCATGATAGCGAAGTGAAAAAATGTATAGAATACCAACCGTGTTATCTTCTGATGAGATACTGGATAAAGCATTCAAAAAGGTGGACAAGGTCAAATACGACGGAAGGCTGGAGACAACCCTTGACAGAATAAACAGTTTTACGGATACTGTTTCGGCCACGCTCATGCGCTATGTCAAGGAATTTCCCACCATAGAGAACATGCATCCGTTCTATCAGGACATCCTCGACATAAATGTGGGTGTCGGAGAGGTGAAAAGAGCGCTCTCATCCGTGATGTGGGCATCGCACAAGGTTCAGGAGATCGCATCGCGAGAAAGAAGGAGAATCAACAAGGGAAATCATAAGGTCATGAGAAAAAAGGTCTACGGCAGACTATCCTCTGTGGTCAAAGGAGTTGACAATGACCTTTCCATACTCAGAGAAGCGAGGAAAACGCTCAGAAGGATATCGGTCATAAGGGATGACGCGGTCAAGGTGGTCATAGCGGGATACCCGAATGTCGGAAAATCCACGCTTCTAAGCAAATTGTCAGCCGCAAAGCCGGAAGTCGCATCATACCCCTTCACGACAAAGGGAATAATCATAGGAGAATGGATCGATGAAAAGGGAAGGGTCTATCAGTTCATAGATACGCCGGGACTTCTGGATAGGCCGCTGGGAGAACGAAATCCCATAGAAAGAAGGGCGATAGCGGCACTGGACCATATCACGGACATACTTCTTTTTGTGATTGACCCGAGTGAAACCTGTGGATATTCGGTTAAACAGCAGCAGAATCTTTTGAAAAGCATCACAAAAAACAGGGATGCCCCCCTGATAGTCGTGGAAACAAAATCGGATATAATAAAAAGGAAAACGGAGAATTTGAAGATATCTCCGCTGGCCGAAGACGGCCTTGAAGAACTGCTTGAAAGAGTTAAAGAGATTTCAGATACTCTTCGTATTCCCGAGAACTCATGAGCCCTTCGGGTTTTTCCTCGAACTCCAGCCTGACTATCCATCCCTTTCCGTAGGGGTCCTTGTTTATCAGTTCCGGCTCTTCTTCGAGATCCGTGTTCACGGCCACGACCTTTCCGGTCACCGGGCTGTAGACATCTTCGGCGTTCTTCACTGATTCGAGCGTGCACAGCGGCTCTCCTGTTTCTATCACGATCCCTTTCTGTGGGAGTTCCACATAGACGATATCGGTCATCTCTTTCTGGGCATAGTCCGTTATGCCCAATATTGCAGTGTTGCCCTTTATTTTGACCCATTCGTGGTCCTTTGTGTAGAGAAGCTCTTCCGGGTTCATGTTATCTCTCCTTGTCTCCGGGATGAAATCTCGGTATATATCCTTTCGCTTCCGGGATGAAAAGGATTAAATGATATGTTATAGTAATCCCCATGAATGAAGGATGTCCTCCTGAAAAAAGGCCCGTATGCTCTACTTGATAAGGCGACGATAGCCCTGATAGGCTTCGTATATGTGGTCCTGTCCGCCAGAATAATCTCTACGGAAGAATACGGGGCACTCATGCTGGCACTTTCGATTTACAATTTTCTCATACTTTACAGTGATTCGGGCACGGGAAATGCACTTATAAAATACGGGGCGGAAGGAAAGGAAAGGGAAAAGGTCATGGGGAGCGCTTTTAGAATAAAGCTTCTCTCCGCAGCGGCGGTATCGTTTCTCAGCATAGCTTTCGCCTTCATGCTGCCCTCTGTTTTCTCAAGTCCCCAGCTTTTCAATCTCTTCCTATACATGCCAGTACTGATATTCTCCATGATACTCAACACATTTTTCAAGCAGGGACTTCAGTCCGAACATAGAATAAGGGAGATATTTTTCATAGACTTTCTCGGGTTGATAGCAATGGCCGTTTTTTTCATGGTGTTCGGATATCTAGGCATCCTGCATTCATCGCTTCAGGTCATAGTCATACTCTCCATGGTGAACTTCATCTCGGCACTTTATGGGATGCGCCTGGCCCCTCACGCCATTTCGAGGATATGTAGGATACGCGACAGATTATGGGAGAGAAAGATACTGCGTTTCAGCGCCTTTTCTTCGGTCAGTTCGCTGGGTTCCATCATTTACACGAGAACCGACATGGTGATGATAGGCATATTTCTGGGAACCGCAGGTGTGGCTGTCTACGGCTCCGCATGGATGCTGGCGAGCGCGGTGTATCTCATACCTCAGGCAGCATATATGGTCGTCTTTCCCGCAGCATCGAAACTTAGCTTCGAAGGAAAAGAAAACGAGATGAAAAGGCTTTACTGGAAAGGTGTCGGCTACTCTCTTGCACTGAGCATACCCGCATCTTTGATACTCATACTTTTCCCGGAGCGGATACTATCGGTCATCTATGCCGGAAGATACACCGAATCGGCATATGTCCTTCAGATCCTTGCGATATGGGGGATAATACGGCCCTTCGGAAACATAGCCGGAGCCTTTGTGGATGGAATGGGAAAACCCCACATAAATGCCATGGTGATATGGATAACCGCCGGAATAAACGTGGTCGCTAACATCTTTTTCATTCCGAAATACGGGGTTATAGGTGCGGCATACGCCAGCATCCTCGCCTTTATGATAGGTGCACCGCTGAGCATGGCATATGTTTTTTTCAGATTCAGGGGGTTCGATAAATGAGAATCACATATGTTGTGCCGGCATTGAAGCAGAAAGGAGGTATACAGGAGTTTGCTCTGACCATATACGGAAGGCTGATGAACAGGCACAGCGTGGAACTGGTGGACTGGTCGGACAGCGTCGGCGCGGTAAGGAAGGGCATCATGAAGGCCCTTCCGGAGTCAAAGGCCGCGGAGATGTACTGGAAGATATCGAAAAAGGATTTTCCGGCTGCGGACATCATACATTTCTGGCATCCCGAGCCATCCATAGGTGCGGAGGGGCGCTATGTGGTGAGCGCTCACGGAATGGAGATAATGCCTGAGAGCGTTAAAGGATACCGCAGACATGCCTATTCCCGCTCTTTCGAGGCTTCGGTCTTTGTTCATGCGAACAGCACATTCACCGCACGGACCCTGATGGAAGGTTTTGATGTGGATAAATGGAAAATACGGACCATAAACCCTCCGTTGACCGTGGGAATCTCCCGCATGAGGAGAAAGAACGAGGTTCCGGTGATAGGAACGCTCTCCCGCCTCGTGAAAAGAAAGAACATACCCACGATAATAGATGCTCTCGACATACTGCATGACAGAAAGGAACCCTTCAGATATGTCCTGGCAGGCGACGGGCCCATGCAGGACGAGATAACGAAGTGTCTCAAAAAAGCGGGATTCGAGTGGGAATACATGGGCGAGATAAGCGAGAAGAAAAAAAGGAACTCGTTCTATCCGGGGATAGATGTGTTCGTCCTCCCGACCCTTCAGTTGCCGGATGATGTGGAGGGTTTCGGCATGGTCTATCTCGAGGCGAATGCCTACGGTGTGCCCGTGGTTGCCGCAAGGAACGGCGGCGTTCCGGATGCTGTGAAAGAGGGAGTTTCCGGAAGGTTCGCAAGGCCGGACGACCCGGTTAACATAGCCGATGTCATCCTGAAGGTTCTCAGAGAACGGGACAGGTATGAAGAGAGCGCCAGGGCCTGGGCGGAGAGATTCCTTCCGTCGAAGATGGTGCCCGAGTTCGAAAAGATGTACTCCGATGCACTCTAATCCCGGATTTCCCGATAGAGGCCCATGACCTCTTCCGCAATCCTTTCCGGCCTGAATTCCCCGGCCCTGGCAATTCCGAGGGAACCTATCTCCCTTCTCATATCCGGCTCGGAGTGGAGTTTCGATATGGCCGAAGACAGCGCTTCCACCGCGGGTTCAACAGAGATCACAGCATCCCCGCCCACCTCAGGCAAGGCTCCTCGTCTTGATACAATGACCGGCTTTCCCGCGGCCATGCCCTCAATCACAACCCTCCCGAAGGGCTCGTTCCACAGACTCGGAACGACAAGCATCTCGGCGCTCCCGAGTTCCTCTGCCATTTTCCTGTATTCAAGCCTTCCGTGGAGGACTGCCCGGGTTTCAAGTCCCTTTCTCATTGGGCCGTCACCTATGATGTGGAGTTCTAACCCCGCCTTCGCAACGGCCTCAGCCAGTATTCCCACGCCCTTGTGCCTCGCGAGGCTTCCTATGTAGAGCACCTTTCCCGGAACCTCGTTTCCACGGCGGAATGCGGATGTGTCGACCGGATTGTATATCCTCCGTGAAGGCTCGAGTTTCAGGAGATTCCGGGAGAAATCGCTTATGTGGAGATAAAAAGGCCTTGCCTTTTTCAGGACCTCCCTGCGGTAGAGGGTGTCCTTTTCCATTCTCGCATAGAAGGGCTTTTTGAGAGCACTCCCGTAGAACCTTGCCATACAGGACGCGCAGTTCTCTGGCCTTGAGCATATTCCCTCTGGCCCCAGCAGATCCCTTTTCGGGCATACCGGCCAGTAATCCCTTATGTGTGCTATTGCAGGGATTCCCAACTCTTTTCCAGCCATGGCCGTGAATGTGGCTGTATCTCTGTTCTGAGAGTGCAATATGTCCACGGAATCCTCTTCAGCGGCTCTCACGAGCGTTTCTTTCTCCCGGCCATCCACCTTTCTCTGGTCCACGACATCGTTTCGAACAGTGTATCTGGCCAGATGGCGGAAGATTCGCTTTATCCGTATCCCCCCCATCTCTTCCTCCTCGGGAAGTCCTTTCACATGTCGAGTATATACGACGACTTCGTGGCCTTTTGAAACGAGAGCCTTCGCAAGTTCAAGAGCACTCCTCTCCGCACCCCCGACATTCTGCGGGTGGAAGTAATCCGAGGTGAAGCCTATCCTCAACCCACCACCTTCCTGTAAAGGGCATCTATCTGCATGGCCACGGAATCCCATGTGAACCTTTTCCTTACTTTCCGCCTGCCGAGAACCCCCATGGAATGTCCTTTATCAGGCATTGAGAGTATTCTGTTTATTGCCGATGCCAGCGAAGGGATATCGTCGTATTCCACGATATGTCCTGTCCTGTTCTCATCTATGACCTCCGGAACTCCTCCGACCCTTGTTCCGACGCAGGGCTTCTCACAGGCCATCGCTTCGGCCAGTACTATTCCGAAGGCCTCGTATTCGCTGGGAAGCACGAAAACATCGCATGACGATATGGCGGAACGATACATGGAATCCTCCTTTATGTGTCCCGTTATCCGAAAATGAGGCTCCAGACCAAGTTTCCGTATCTCTCTTTCAATTTTTTCCCTCATTCCAGCATCGTCACCTACGAGGACGAACACGGTATCGGGGTGTCCTCTTATGACCTCCTTTGCAGAGTTCACCAACTGAATGAGTCCCTTGTTCGGTGCGAGCCTTCCCGCATACATCACGATGTTCCATCCGGCATTCTTCTTTTCCAGCAGACCGTAAAGCATGAGAAAGGGGGTCGGGTCCGGTATATTTTCGTAGAGGGAGAAATCGATGCCGTTCGGTATGAGATGTACCTTGGAAGTGTCGAAACCGAGCCTTGCCATGAGCTCCATCTCGTGTCTTGAAACCCCTATGATCGCATCGGCACGGTCGAGAACCCATCCTGAGAAGACCCTATCATATATGGAGCGCAGGTGTTTTCTGTGCTCACCCCCTGCCATGGACCATTCAGGGTGATAATGGGGGGTTATTATGAACTTCACATCCTGCAGTGCCCTCTTGAATGCCGCCAGATTCACCTGAAAATACCCGTATGAATGCGCGTGGACTATGTCCGCCCTGTATTTCAGCATCGGAAGCACCATTCCGGGCATGAAGACATAGTGTGCATCGCCTCCCATGCTGTATCCCCCGAACCTTCTGACAGGAATCCCATGATATGAAGAGTATCCTTCGTCTCCCGGGGACATTCTCTGAAAAGGTATCTCTCTATACAGGTCGGAAGTGAAAACGGTTATGTCGTGATTTCCGGCCAGCCTTTTCGATATCTCCAGCATATGGGTCTCGGCCCCCCCGGGGGCAGGTGGGAACCTTATTCCTGTCATCAGTACCTTCATTCAGTATGGCATGAACACTGAATAGATAAAACCTTCCACGGAAATCTGAAATACGGGCTCTCCAATACATCGGTATGAAGGTCCCTCTGATGTACTCTCCCAATTTCAGCCTCTATGATTTCGGACCGTCCCATCCCTTCGACCCGTCGCGCTTCGACAAATTCCCGGAATACCTGAAGGAAAAGGGATTCGAGTTCAGGACGGAGAGCGCGGAAAAGGCCAACTGGAGCACCATTGAAACGGTGCATGACTGGGAATATCTGGAAAGCCTGATAGCACTTGCGAAGGTAGGTGGAATGGTATCTCCCGACACTCCGGTCTCGTCATCGCTGATAGAAGGTGCGAGGTATATGGTGGGCGCTGCCCTCAAAGGAATAAACATAGCGATGGAGAACGGAGGGAATGTCATCACCATGGGAGGATTCCACCACGCGGGGCCGAACTACGGAGAGGGCTTCTGTATAATCAACGATGTTGCGATAGCCGCTAAGCACACCAGAGATAAGGGAAAGAAGGTTCTGATTCTGGATATCGATGCGCATCAGGGGAACGGGACCATGGATATCTTCCGGAAGGACCCGCAGGTTCTTTTCATATCGATACATCAGGACCCGAGGACCATATACCCGGGCAGGGGATTCATAAGGGACATCGGAGAGGGAGAAGGCAGGGGATTCACAATCAATATACCGATGCCCCGCTTCTCCGGAGACGAGCAGTACCGCCTAGCATTCGAGCATATCATTGTTCCCGTAAGCGAGCAGTTCAAACCGGATGTCATCATCACAAACGGAGGCTCGGACCCGCATTACAATGACAGGCTGACGGGCCTCGGTCTTACGCTGAACGGCCTCAACTACATGGGAAGGATGGCCCGAAAAATAGCGGATGGAAGGCCGATGCTGAACATGCTGATAAGCGGATACGGAAGGATGACCCTGCCGGGCTGGCATGCGCTCGCCCTCGGTTTCTCAGGCATGGAATACCCTGAAAAGGACGAATGGGAGGACAGACCTTCGTGGACAAGGGACGAGAAGATGAGCGAGCTGACAAAGGCCGTAATAGATGCATTGAAGGGAGAATTGCGAGATTACTGGAAGATATAAAAGCAGAAATTACTTATATCAAAAAACATATACTGGCTCAGGTGAGTGTGTGAATAGTCCCGGAAGAGAGAGAGAGAGAGACGGAAATAAGCTCAGTGGGTGGATTGCAATTATGCTTGCATTGATGTTCATCATACCGGTTTCAAGCATGACGGGGAGCGCAGACAGTTCGGTCGGTACTTCTCTTTTCCTCAACGCCTCTTCCTCCGCGGAGCTTGTAGAACCGGGCGACATCGTTTATTTAATTAATATACCCCGCAGCTTGCTGCGGGGTATATTAATTAAATAAAGAAACAGAATACAAATTTGAATTAGAAGGCGACCGTCTTATTCCGGGCTTCGATGATTCCACTCTGAGTCCACGGCTGGATTTGGGATTCATAGAAGAAAATAGAAATTATTCTATCGATTTTGTTTTCACCATCAACTCAGATGATCCAGAGGTGAAATCCCTGAACTTCTGGGGAATTTCCAATACTGTCTCTTTAAAAATATTGTACAACTCCAGTCACGGGCTTTTTGTGGACTTCTTGGCAGACTATGGCGATGTCAGTTGGTCTTACGGAGACTTTGCAGATATAGTTCTGGATATGCCACACAATCAGATATTCGGAATATATCTCGGGATCACGGAGGATGCATGATTCCAATCGAACGGATTTTTTAGTCTTCCTCTCCCGTCTTCTTCATGCAGATGTGGATGGGCGCATGAACCCACCATTCCGCATTTCTCCGAAATCTCTTTAAACACCCTCCCTATGGGCTGTCAAAGGTGATAAAATGGCAGAAAAGACGAGAGTTGTGATACTTGGAGCAGCAGGAAGGGACTTCCACAATTTCAACACCTATTTCAGGGAGAACGAGGAGTTCGAGGTCGTTGCATTCACGGCAACGCAGATACCTGACATAGAGGGAAGGAAGTACCCGCCGGAGCTGGCAGGCCCGCTTTACCCCGAGGGGATACCGATACTCGCGGAGGAGGACCTTCCTGAGATAATCAAGGAGAAGAACATAGACCTGGCAGTGCTTTCATACAGCGACCTGCCCTACGAGTATGTGATGGAGAGGAGCGCTATAGTCAATGCGGCTGGAGCTGATTTCATGCTCATGGGCCCGAAGCACACGATGATAGAGTCCACAAAGCCCGTGATAGCCGTCTGCGCCGTTAGGACGGGCTGCGGAAAGTCACAGACATCCAGAAAGATATTCAAGATGCTCAGGGATAAGGGACTCAAGGTCGTTTCCATACGCCACCCGATGCCCTACGGAGACCTGGTGAAACAGAAGGTCCAGAGGTTCGCATCCTACGAGGATCTCGATAAGCACGAGTGCACAATCGAAGAGCGCGAGGAGTACGAGCCCTACATCGACATGGGCGGAATCGTCTATGCAGGTGTGGATTACGAGGCCATACTCAGAGAGGCAGAGAAGGAAGCGGATGTCATAATCTGGGATGGAGGGAACAATGACTTTGCATTCTACAAACCCGACCTCTACATCACGGTGGCAGACCCGCTCAGGCCGGGAGACGAGATATCCTACTATCCCGGAGAGGTGAACATAAGGCTCGCTGATGTCGTTGTGATAAACAAGGTGGAGAGCGCTGACCCCTATGATGTCGAGGAAGTCAGAGAGAACATAAGATCTGTGAACCCCGGAGCTAAGATAATAGATGCCGCATCTCCGCTCACGGTCGCGGACCCGTCTCAGATAGAGGGAAAGAGGGTTCTGGTCGTCGAGGACGGCCCGACGGTCACCCACGGAGGAATGACCTACGGAGCGGGATATGTGGCCGCCGTGAAGTTCGGAGCCGGAGATATAATCGACCCGAGACCGTTCGCAGTGGGAAGCATCATAGATACATTCGAGAAGTACAACCATCTTCAGTATGTCCTGCCTGCAATGGGATACGGTGCAAAGCAGATAAAGGAACTGGAGGAGACCATAAACAGCTCCGACTGTGACCTCGTGGTGTCCGGAACTCCGATAGACCTGAACAGGGTACTGAAGGTTGATAAACCGATGGTCCATGTGAAGTATGAGCTTCAGGAAATCGGCAAACCGGACCTGACTGATGTCATAGAGAAGTTCGTGAAAGAAAATCTCTAAAAACCTATTTTTCTTTTTACTTTTCGATGATTTTAAGACTAGTTCCCCGCACTTGAACTGCTCTGTTGCACAAATAGTTTTATAAGCCATGGTGCCATACTTTCTGGTAAATAAGCAGAAAGATATGGGTGGGATGAGTGAAATTTATAATAAATTTCACGAATAGACCTCCTGCAAT
>CAYYXK010000027.1:0-18198 GCA_964475625.1 uncultured Thermoplasmata archaeon
GTCCTTCATAATGTTTTCAGTGTGAGGGGGGTCGGATAGTTTTGTCCCAATGCCGTAGGGGCATGTATGTCGGGCAGGATAAGTATCGGGCTGTTCAACACATATGACCGCTCAAAATTCAGGGAAGCACACCGCAGGGCACTTGCGAGAGCAGCGCCTCTTGCGATGGCATTCGACTTCAATCTCGTAACATTCGGCTTTCCATTCCCGGAAGATGAAAGAACACCTCTGGAAATCGCAAGATTCGTGGCCGATTCCACAAGCATAGGCTCCGGCGGAAAGTACTTCGTGGAACTTGCCGAGGCAGGGCGCTTTCACTACTTCGAACTGCCCAAATCCGGTTTTCCTCCCCAGTTCGGCACAGTAGTCATAACCACGAGCAGACCCGAGATGCGGGAAATAAGAGTTGAAGAGATCGGAGAGCGCTCCCTCTCCGGTGAATCTTTCCTTCTCGTGTTCGGTCTCGGGCCGCACGGCATGAACAGGAAAGAGAAAAGACTTGGAAAATACCATCTCGACCTGATAGGAAAAGGAATATCCATGGAGACCTGTACTGCGATGGGTTCGGTTTCGGCGGCGGTATGGAAATCCGTCAGATAAGGTCTTTCATCCTGCCTTTCAGAAGCCGCTTCGATGTTGCCATGAATGATATGGAAAAGAATATCAGAACTATTGTGGCAAGGTCCCATGTATTAAGTACGAGGCCCAGGGCAAGACCTGCTGCAGGAGCATGCTCCGTGTCCGTTATCACCATCGTGAATATGGAGAACCCTACGGCTAAGGCCGCCATCGATATCAATAACGGATGAGCCGGTATATGTGCCAACAGTATCTCATGTTTTGCGATGATGGAGGAGGAAATGCCTATCACCATGCTCACCATATAGCCTCCCAGCAGCCTTCTGGGAGAAGAGCTCTCGGAATGCGGCATGGTAAATCCAACGAAGGCGCTTGATGCAAGTGCTGCGATGAGCGCTGTTTCAGTGACGATGTCCAGAACCAGCAATATGACGAATATCATGAAACCTGCGAGAGCGCCTTGGATAACATATGGCCACGGGTCATCCCTGAACTTTTTGTCTATCAGATGCACAGAGGGTGATATCCCCCGGATTAAAACACTTTTCTCATATCCCTCATATCAGGTCTATCATCCACCTCTCGAATATCTTCTTCGACAGTGTAAGGAACATTATCCCTGAAAATATGAAGACCAGCGTCATTATGTCCCATGCGTTCATAACGAGGCCTATGGCTATGCCTATTCCCGGCGCATGCTCGGTATCCGTTGCAGCCATTGTGAATGCCGCTGTCATGAATGCGAGGAATGCGAAGAACGCCGTGAAAGACTGGCCGCTAACAGATATGCCCATGCCCTCGAAAAAGGCGGGCATGCCGTTATCTACGGCACATACGACTGCCGGACTGTGATATATAAAACTGAATATGATGCCTGCCGCGACACCCACGACATATCCTCCGAGCATCGGTCTTGGGTCTGTCGCATGGGAATCAGGGACGGTGAACGCGACAAAAGCGCTCGATGCCAGCGCTGCCACCAATGCAGTCTGTGTGTATAGATTAAAAGCGGCAAAGATGAACATCATGAACACTCCTGCAATCGTTATCTGGACGATGTACGGCCAAGGTCTGATTTCAAAATTCGGGTCAAATAACGCCATGCCTGTGGATATGCCCTCTCTTAAAAAAGATTATCTCTTCTTTCTTATCAGTCCCAGCCCTACGACAGGAGCGAGAATGTATATTGCGTCGCAGGGACCATAGTCATAATAATCGTAATAATGATGCTGATAAATCGTTTCCGTATCCACTATTTCTCCGCCGTATGTCAGATTCAGTTCAACTCTATCAACAATGTGATACTTTGTGATGTTCCTCTGAACATACTCGACATCTCCGTCAGGTCCGTAAACCGTCTCCCAGTATGTGTCCTGATATGCTTCACCTCTCGCCTCCATGGAAAAAACATATGTTTTAACGCTCATACCCGGAAGTACATCTATTCGATAGACAGTTCTGTTCTCATAGACTATGCCGATGCCCCGGGCATCACGAAATCCGTTGTTGACGAGCGTTATGTGTACCGTGACTGTCAGGCTTTCACTGCTCTCCTCCACCATGTAATTGTCTCCTCCGGAGTAAAATTCCGGCATAGCGTCCATATGCTCGGAAACCGCAACTGCACCTACAACGAGGAGATAGAGCGCAAGTATCACCATCAGTATGTCCAGCCAACCGGAGTTTCTTTTTACGATGCTCATGTTGGAATACGGACCGAAGAAGATTATGAGTATCGGGAACAAAAATCCGTAGAACGCCGTCATGGCCAGAGGAAACCCTACGCTTATCGTTCTGCCCAGAGGAACTAAGAGAAACGGAACTATAAGCCCTGATGCGCTCAGCAAAAGCATTGCATCGTAGCGTACGGAGAACTTTTTTTCCTCTTCTCTCATGGCTATCATGATGAATGTTTCAAGAAGGGAGAAGAAAAACACGCTTATGGATATCTGAATCCAAAAATTCTCCGGATTGTCCGTGAAATAATGAATTAGAAGAAAGACTAAGACTGTCTCTGTCAGACATACGCTTTTCAGAAGCATTCCTGCCGTACCGTGTCTTCCGTTCTCCACGGCAATAGAATAAGAACGGCATTTAAAAAACTTTCCCTGCGAAATCATTTATATGCCATGCATATGCACCCTCATGAAGTACTCCGATGCAGGCGTTGACTTCGAGAAGGAAGGCGAAACAATAGATGGCATAGTCTCCGCATTGAAGTTCGAAAGAGAGGGTTTGGGTTCGCCAATCATTCTTCCCGGAGGGTTCTCCGGATTGATAGACTTCGGGGATGTCTATCTTGCGATGGCAACGGATGGCGTAGGCTCAAAGATGCTCATCGCAGAAGCGATGGATAGGCTGGATACCGTTGGAATAGACTGTATGGCAATGAATGTCAATGACCTGATATGCATAGGTGCCGAACCCTTGGCGTTCGTGGATTACTTTGCTGTTGAAAAGCATGATGATGAGGTTGCCAAACAGATAGGGAAAGGTCTTAACAAAGGTGCCGAGCTCGCCAATGTTTCCATAATCGGAGGTGAAACCGCCACGCTCCCCGACATGATAAAAGGATATGACCTCGCAGGTACCGCTCTGGGGTATGTTAAAAAGGACATGGTGATAACAGGAGAGAAAATAGTGCCGGGAGATGTCATCGTAGGGCTTCCAAGTTCCGGCCCGCATTCAAACGGATATACGCTGATAAGAAAGGTCATGGAAAAGGCGGAAATCTCCTACCATGATGATTTCAAGGGAAGGAAACTAGGCGATGTCCTGTTGGAACCGACGAAAATCTATGTCAGAGATATCATCGCTCTGCTCAAAGAGGGTGTTGAGGTTCACGGCATGGCACACATAACCGGCGGAGGATTGAGGAACCTTCTTAGGCTGAAGGCGGGGGTCGGGTTTGTCATGGACGACCCGATGGACCCTCTGCCGATATTCGGAGCCATTCAAGAGTGGGGTGGAATAAGTGACGAAGAGATGTATCAGACATTCAACATGGGAATGGGCTTTGCCGTAATTCTGCCTGAAAACGAGGCATACAGGGTTGCGGAGCGCATAGATGGTGCGAAGCTCGTAGGAAAGGTCGAAGATGGAAAAGGTGTTGAAATAGCCCCGCTCGGAATAAGTTACGAGGAATATCTCTAAAACTTTTTAATCGGAGAACCATTGCGGACCATGACCGAATATCTATATATGAAAGACGCGGATTCCTGCTATATCAAAGAATTCAAGGCCGTTGTAAAGGATACCGGAGAAGACTGGGTTATACTGGATAGGAGTGCGTTCTATCCCGAAGGAGGGGGCCAACCCACGGACAGGGGAAAAATTGAATGGGATGGGGGAGAAGCGAATGTCGTCAGGGTCACCAAAAGAGACGGCGGAAGACATTATCTCGAGGGGGCCGTACCGCCGAAAGGGACCGAAGTTCAGGGAACGATAGACTGGAAAAGGCGCTATGGCCATATGAGGGCCCACACATCTCAGCACATAATCTCCGCAGTCGTATGGGACAAATGGCAGGCAAAGACCGTCGGAAATCAGATACATGAAGCAAGGGCAAGGATAGACCTGCACCCTCTGAAACTTACGGAAGAGGATGTGAAATGGGTGGAGGAGGAATGCAACCGCAGGATATCACAGAACATAGATGTCAAGATATACGAGCTCAGCCGGGAGGAGGCCGAGGAAAAGGCGGGTGTGGAGCGCTGCAACATGGAACTTCTGCCCGCATCCGTGAAAAAGCTCAGAATCGTTCAGGTGGGAGACGAAATTTGTCCCTGTGCGGGAACCCATGTTAAGAACACATCTGAGATCGGCACACTGAAAATAACTAAGAAGGAGAGCAAGGGAAAGATGAGGGCGAGAATAACATATGAACTGGTCTGAGGCTTCGCATGACAATAAGGATACCCAAGGACGACTGCAGCGAGTTCATCGTTGCCAGACGCTCATGGGAACTCTTTGCGAAAAACTCGGACAGAAGGTATTACGCTTTCGGAATCATGTTTGTGCTGGAATTTCTTTTTATGGAGTACATCACCGGCCAATTCCAATCACCCACCCTTTTCGGCCTGATGCTCAACGGAATATTCTTGCTTCTGGCAATATATCTCTTCATATTGGGCTACAGAGAACACATATATGGCAATCTCGATGAGATTGAGAAGAGATTTTTGGCGGACTTCTCAGGAAATACCGGTAAAAAAGCAAAAATAATTATGCCTTACTACTGCGATTCCGAATCCAACGATACGGAATGCGATTATCTTATGATGAGCATCGTAATCAATAGGTCTATTTCTTCGTATGAGGTCGAAATCTATGTTCGCGGCGATGTGGTGACCGACATCGTACCCTACAAATCCCTAAAAGGAGAGACGGATGTATGTCTTGAAGATATAAAGAAAAAACTGGATTTTGTGAGTGAAAGTGCTGTGGGAGCAAGGAAAAAGGCCTTTGTGTTCGCAAAATATCTCCTTGCATATCATCCCGACGATTTCAAAGAGGCCTTTGTGATACAGCCTGTTCTTTCCCTCCGGTACTTCAGAGATATTGCCGACCCCGAGACCAGAAAATCAATAATAAAGGAGAATGAAAAAAGAGTGGGACTAAGATGAAGAAAGAGTACAGCAAGCTGTGAGATATCCCGATTAAATAAATGAAAAAACTGCCGGCTCAGTTGCCCAGATATTCTTTAACCGCACCCAGCAGCGTACTTGTGGAAAGTTCATCCATTCCAACCCTGTTCGTCAGGAATTCCATCAACTCATCTTCGGATGCACCTTTCTCGATGCGGTCTACGAGTGTGGCCACTATGCGCTCCGATATCTTCTCAAGGAAATCCTTTTCCGTTCCGAGAACAGAGCCGCCGGAGAACATTCCTATGACCAGTGCGGTAAGTGCGTCGTTGAATTCTTCTTTGCCAAGAGTCTCCTTATCCAGATCTATGCGAAGCATTACCTGTCCATCCAGACCATCCAGACCGAACTTCATCATATATATCGTTTCGTTAAGCTCGAGAAGTTGCCTATATTTGGCAGCCTTTTCCTCATCGTCCATTCCCGAGGTGTATATTTCCGTTGGAACCATCAGGTGTATGAATCCTTCGGTGAACTTCATAATAAGACGGATCGGTACGGAGGGGTGTTCCGCGGAATAGAGTCCGATGTCCTTCTCATGCACGGACCATGGAAGATTCACTATGTCTGCGGCATCTTCATGCCCGGAAGTAAGCCATGACAGGACATTCGCTTCTACTGCATCCATTCTAATCACCCGTGAATAAGTCATATCCGGTACATTAATAAGGCTTTCGATGGGGCAGGACTTAAAAAATGAAAAAAAGAAGGTTTTATGCCGGAATGTCGGCCATGTCCGCCTGAAAGGAATGAATGTACACTCCTCCGTTGGCATAGTAATCCGTTACATAAAACACAGCTACGACCGCCATTTCCGATGTCACCGGCACATCTATGGGAACCTCTATGGTGGTTGCCTTTGTGGTCTTGAACATAACATCGGTGGAACGCAGATAATCTATCGCCAGATTGTGTACTGGCCTGTCCGGACACATATGTGAGCGAGCAGGCAAACCCGGCTTAGAGAAATGGGCCCAGCCGGATTTGAACCGGCGACCTCCGCCTTGTAAGGGCGACGTCATAACCCCTAGACCATGGGCCCGATATATAGATTTAACAGGTTTCACAGATGGGCTAGGGTCCCCTCGAGCGAAGAATCCTTCGCAAGCAGACCTTCCAAAGGAAGGTCATGAGACCATGGGCCCGTTGAAGCACGCCTTCATCCGTATTCCATTTATAACCTTTATCACTCCGCGCTGAGGTCGTCTCCGCCGCTGAATATCTGCTGCGCAACAAAATATACGTCTTCCATACCCTCTCCTTCGTAGGATGACAGGGGAATCAACTTTCTGTAAGCGCCCAAAAGCTCCAGCGCCTTGAACACTTCCAGATTCATGCTTGCCCTCATACCCTCTCGTTCACGAAGTGCATTGTAGAGTGCCTCATCGGAATCGCCCCATTCCAGTATCATATCCCTTTCATCCGTTGTGAGCAGGTCCGATTTCCCCAGCAGATTGAGAAACGGAAGATAGAACCTGAAATGCACTGTGTTTGAAAGCATGAGGAGAGATGCGAAGCCCTCCGGGCTCTTTGCGAGAATAGGGTCGAATATGAAGGCAAGCATAGAGTCCTCCGCACCCAATTGCTCAATTATATGGGTGCTGGATTCCCTGAATGCGAAGAGCTCAAGCTGTCCCGGAGTGTCGATAAGCGCATAATCATATACCGTGCTTTCCAGCCTGTTCTTTATCTCGGGAACGTGGATTGCGACCATGTCGGCTGCCGCTACCTGAGCGCCGTTGGGCCCGAGACCGTGCTCTTTCATTATCTCCGGTAGGGTGAACCAGTTTCTGATGTCCACATCCGGTTCGTATGGGATTTCCTCCGCACCGGGGTCCAAGTTGACGATGGAAAAACGGAATCCGTTCTTCTCCATCCATTCCGCCATTGCGGCTATGAATGTGCTCTTTCCCGAGCCTGCGGTCCCCAAGGCATATATTTTGACCATGAAGCGGACTATTTCAATCACTTAATAAGGCTTACGACAAAGGTTTATAGGTCCGTAGGCATGGACTTCCGTGAAAAAAGGAATCGGAAGGTCCATGGAGATGGGCATAAGCCCGAGGTTCCGCCCGGAGGTAATACCTGAAGAGGAGGTGTCGCTTCTTTACAGCCCGAGAAGGCTGAAGACAATCGAATACCTTGCCAACAGGCCATGTGCGACCGCCTCCGAGATATCCAAAGAAACGGGTTTTTCACCGGGGTCCGTCAGATGGCATCTGTCCCAGATGCTCGACAACCTTCTTCTGGAAGAATGCGCTCCCCGAAGATATGCACCTCCGAACATGGTTCCCTATGAATGGACCGCTCTTTTCGTTGCTCTGCACAGCAAGACGGAGGCCGAGATACTTGACAACCTCATAAAGAAAGGTTCCATGAAGGTCAGAGAACTGAGAAGAGGAATGTCCCTGAGTTCTGCGAACCTGTCGTATCACCTGAAAAAGCTCGTGGATTTCGGCCTGATACACAGAGATGAAGGATACTACACCGTGGACTTCAATGTTCTGGATATACAGGAGAAAGCGGCGGAGATAGTCGGTTCTTTTGTTGCCAACCTTCTTCTTAAAGCGAGAATGCAGGGAGTTAGCATGGAAATGGAGCGCTCCCCCCACGCTTTCATAATCACGGTGAAAGACAGAGCTGAGATGAATATGAAGATATATGATGTGCCTTTCCATGAAATACTGGGATAGGACAAAATATTTTAAGCGGCGGGCGATGTTCCTTCGGTGAAATCATGAAAAGATGCGAGTTCGGACATGCACCCGAGTCTTTCGGATACTGCAGCAAATGGGAGGGAAGCAATGGAATGACCGCCATGCCCGCGGTGGGAAACATATGCGAGTACTGTCTGCATTACAGGGGGGACGACGAGTGAACAAAGATGCCATCCTTGAAACAGTGAAAAAAGAAGAAGTGAAATTCGTCCAGATGCAATTCATGGATATACTGGGAACCGTGAAAAGCCTGTCCATCCCTGCGAGCAAACTGGTGCATGCGCTTGATGAGGGAGTTATCTTCGACGGCTCGTCAATTCTGGGGTATGCTACGATCGATGAATCCGATATGAGGGCACACCCGGACATCAACACATTCCGGATACTTCCGTGGAGCAACGGGAAACTTAAGACCGCGAGGATGATATGCGACATATACGAACCCTCGGGGAGGAGGTTCAGGGGCGACCCAAGATA
Organism: uncultured Thermoplasmata archaeon; assembly: GCA_964475625.1. Taxonomy (GTDB): domain Archaea; phylum Thermoplasmatota; class Thermoplasmata; order WALJ01; family WALJ01; genus JALTFR01. Next base: position 8,420 of record CAYYXK010000027.1, read on the forward strand.
TGTGCTTCAGAGAGCCCTTGAAAAAGCGCGGACAATGGGCTATGAGTTCAACACAGGTCCTGAGTTCGAGTTCTTCCTGTTCCGGATGAACGATGATGGCTCGCCCATGAACACACCTGTGGATTCCGGCGGATATTTCGACCTTATGCCGATGGATCAGGCGGAAAAGGTAAGGAAAGAGGTCTCGCTGATGCTGGATACCCTCGGCTTCGATGTGGAGGCCGCTCACCATGAGGTCGCTCCCGGACAGCACGAGATAGACCTCCGCTACTCCGATGCGCTCACCTCCGCTGACAGGATACTCACCCTCAAGCACGCGGTAAAGAACGTCGCACGCAGCCACGGACTTCACGCAAGCTTCATGCCAAAGCCGATATACGGGGAGAACGGGAACGGGATGCATATCCATCAGTCGCTTTTTACTCTGGATGGTGAGAACGCTTTCTACGACCCGGAAGGCGAGAAAGGTCTCAGTGATGCCGCACGGCACTACATAGGTGGACTTCTGAGGTATGCGAAGGAAGACTGCGCCATACTTGCGTCGTGGGTGAACTCATACAAAAGACTGGTCCCGGGATACGAGGCGCCGGTCTATGTCTCATGGGCATTTCATAATCGCAGCGCTCTCGTCCGCATACCTGCCGGAAGAGAAAGAAGGACGCGAGCAGAGGTGAGGAATCCGGACCCTGCCGGGAATCCGTATCTGCAGTTCGCAGTGCTTCTTCAGGCCGGCCTCAAGGGCATAGAGGAAAAGATAGAACCTCCGAAACCAGTGGAGAACGACCTGTACAGCATGGATGCCAGAACAAGGGAAAAACTCGGTATAGAGGGCCTTCCAGAGAGCCTCGGACATGCGCTCCAGATAATGGAGGAAAGCAAGTTCATGAGACAGTCGCTCGGAGACCATATATTCGAGCACTTCCTGCACATAAAGAGGAAGGAATGGGAGGAATACCGCTCACAGGTCACGGGATGGGAACTTGAAAGATTGCTGGGGGTTCTATGATGAAAAGAAATACAGGATTGATACTTGCACTGGATGAGACCGACCCGAAAAAAGCACTATGGGTGGCCGGACAGGTGAGTGCGCATGTGGACGCTATAAAGGTGAACTATCCGCTGGTGCTGAGCGCGGGAATGGATATCGTTGAGGAACTCTCAAAATTAGCTCCTGTGATATGCGACTTCAAGGTGGCGGATATCCCGAACACCGACAGACTGATAGTGGAACAGGTGAAAAAAAGGGGTGCCTCAGGCATAATCGTCCATGCCTTCACAGGCTCTGATTCCATGAAAGCTGCGGTGGATGCTGCTGGAGATATGGATGTCTTCGCGGTAACCGAGATGAGCCATCCCGGTGGAAAGGAGTTCACGGCAAAGGTGGCGGACGAGCTTGCGGATGTCGCTATCAAATCCGGAGCATCGGGAATAATCGCACCTGCGACCCGCCCGGACAGGATAAGGCATCTCAGAAAAATAATAGGCGATATGCTGATACTCAGCCCCGGCGTCGGAGCGCAGGGCGGTTCGGCGAAGGAAACGATAGATGCGGGAGCGGACTTCGTAATCGTTGGCCGCGCAATTTACAAATCGGAGAACCCGGGAGAGAGCGCCAAGAGAATCGTTGATGAGATCGGTCTCATCTGAGCCTGAAAGTATACCTCACCGGGACCTTTCTTTTCAGCCCGGTCCTATATCCGCAGTCGGGGCAGACATATCCCAGAACGACGATGTCTCCGTCCAGTGTCCTGTTCATAAGAGGTTTCATTTCGGCGGAGCACACTATACAAATCGGTTTCTTTATCATTTCCTCCCTTTCCGAACTTATTATCTCCATCTTCACCCTTTTCATCCGGGAAACTATCCTTTTTATCCTGCGGGAACTGACTCTCCATGCGGAGTTCGCCGATGAAAGCCGCATATTTATCATGAGCGTCATCGATGTGAGGGAGCCCAGCATGCCATAATCTTCCAGAACCTCCTCGATGGCCTTTTTAACCTCTTTTTCCGGCGGTATCCTGTAAATCCCCTTACGGGCCATTGAAAACAGATTAAGTTCACATATTAAAAAGTTAAGGGAAAATAAAGGGTTTTGTTAAAGGGCTTATGCGAGAACCATCTCCATCTGAGAGTTTATCATGCTCTCCGAGAACATGTCCTCTCCGTATATCTCCATCTCCATTTCCTCTAATTCGTTCACTAAGGCAACGATTTCCGAGACATCCTCTCCAAGCGAGTACAGCTCGAACACGAGGTCCTTTATGTCTTTCATCGTATGCGTTCTCATCCAGTCCACAACCGCTTCGTTGTGGAGCTCAAAGCCCATATTTTCCGGTGTTATTGATTCTGCGTACATTTTGCATCCCATCCTTTCGGATTTGTTGTCTGACTTATGTCGGACGTTATGTCAGCTAAATGACAGACAGTATTTAAGATTTTCGGTCAAACTGTCAGACACTTCTAAAATAAATGAAAAAACGGCTTCTTGAACGAAATAGATTTATATAGAGCGCTAATCCCAATCCGGTTTTAACATGTCAGAATATCCGAGAAAAGAGGCTGAGGAAAAATGGCAGAACAAATGGGAAGAATGGGAAATACACCGTTTCGACCCAAATTCGGATAAAGAGCCATATACGATAGACAACCCGCCCAGATACGCATCCGGAGGCCTGCACATAGGGCACGCCGTCCACTACACACATATCGATTTCGCAGCCCGTTACCACCGTATGAAAGGATATAATGTTATGTTCCCGCTGTGCTTCGATGTGAATGGAATGCCCATCGAGGTCAATGTTGAGAAAAAATATGGCATAAATATGAGAGATACGGACCGACATGAATTCATAAGGCTGTGCCGTGAATTTGCGAATGACAACATAGGAGAGATGAAAAGGCAGTTCAAGATACTCGGACATTCCATGGATCCTAGCGTATATTATCAGACAGATGCGGATTACTACCGCAGAATAACACAGCTCACATTCCATGATATGTACAAAAAAGGATATGTATATAAAGGCGAGAGCCCGATAAACTGGTGCCCACGATGCGGTACCGCGCTTGCGGATGCGGAGGTGGAGCATGCGGAAAGAAAGACCCTTCTCAATTACATAAAATTCAAAGATGTTGAGTCCGGCGAGGATGTCATAATCGCTACGACAAGGCCGGAACTTCTGGGGGCCTGCAAACTGGTTGCCGTTCATCCGGAGGATGAAAAACTTAAAAAGCTCATAGGAAAGAGGCTTAAAACGCCCATATATGACATTGAAGTGGAGGTGGTCGGGGATGAGAAGGTCGACCCGGAGTTCGGAACCGGAGTGGTTATGATATGCAGTATCGGAGACAAGGACGACCTCGAATGGATATTCAAATACAAACTCTCCATAGATAAAAGCATAGATGAAGAGGGGAAAATGACGGAAGTGGCCGGAAAATACGCCGGATTGCCTGCTGCCGAGGCGAGGAAGGCGATAATCGAAGACCTGAAAAAAGAAAATCTTCTGATAAAGCAGGAGGGGATCTCTCAGACCGTCGGCACATGCTGGCGCTGCCACACGCCGCTGGAGTTCATACAGGTACCGCAGTGGTTTTTCAATATACTCGACCATAAAGACACCATACTGAAGGCTGCCGACGAAATAAACTGGTTTCCGGAGTTCATGAAAGTGAGGCTCCGCGACTGGGTAAATTCCCTGAACAGAGATTGGGTCATATCTCGCCAGAGGTACTTTGCCACACCTATTCCGCTGTGGGAATGCCAAAAATGCGGGCATGTCGTTCTTGCGAAAGAAGAGCAGTGTTATGTCGACCCGACAATTGACAGAGCTCCGGTTGATAAATGTCCGAAGTGCGGCGGAGAACTGAAGGGCTGCGAAGATGTCTTCGACACATGGGTGGATTCCTCCATAAGCGCTCTCTACAACACATTCTGGGGTCGTGATGATGAGATGTTCAAAAAGCTGTATCCGATAAGTTTGAGGCCGCAGAGCCACGACATCATAAGGACATGGGCGTTCTATTCCATCTATCGCGGGACAGCAGTGACCGGAAAGAGGCCTTGGAATGACATAATGATAGGCGGATTCATACTGGCCGAAGACGGGAGGCCGATGCATGCATCATGGGGAAATGCCGTGGACCCATTGAAGATATTGGAAGAATACGGTGCCGATGCCATGAGATATTTTGCCGCAAAATGCGCTCTCGGAATCGATGCCCCCTTCCGTTCAAAGGATGTCAAGCATGCGGTCCGTTTTGAGACTAAGCTGTGGAACATATACAAACTGGCATCCAGATGGGAAGGCCCCGGAAATGCGGATGAACTGAATCTGATAGACCGATGGATACTCTCACGATACAGCGAAGTTGTGGAAAAGGCCACCGCACACATGGACAATTTCGAGTACGACAAGACCATGGCGCTTCTTGAGAACTTCATCTGGCACGAGTTCGCTGACCACTATCTCGAGATGATAAAGGGACGGGATGACGGAGGCGTGAAGTATGCGCTCCACACGGTCGGACTGGGCGTGCTTAAGATGCTCTCCGTCTTCATGCCGCACATCACCGAGGAGATATACCAGAACCAGTACAGAGAACATGAGGGTGTGATAAGCATACATGTTTCCTCATGGCCGGAGCCCGTGTTCCGGGATGAGAATGCGGAGAAAGCGGGAGAGGTCGTCAAGGAGGTCATCGGAGCGATAAGGAGATGGAAATCCTCTCACGGAATGCCCCTCAACGCAGAGATAGGGGAGATAAGCATGGTTGCGCCCGGTGCGGAGGAGGCCATAATCGGAGCACGTCAGGACATACTGAGGACTGTGAAAGGAACGGACATCGTTCTGATAAGAGAAGAGGATATCGAGAAGGTTCCGGTGAAGGTGCTTCCTAATTATAAGAAAATAGGGCCGGAACTGAAAGGAGATGCCAAAGCGGTGATAAAGGAACTGAACGAGATGGGACCCGACAAGGTATCCGAGGCACTTGCATCCTGGAAACTGGAGATAAGTGTCGGAGAAAAGACCTATGCGATAAGCGATGAATATGTTTCTGTGGACTATTCCATGAAGGTCGAAGGGGTGGAGATGGATATGGAGGAGTTGAGCACGCCTATGGGCAAGATACTTCTCCTGCTCCGGAAGGAGAGTTCATGAACGGACGACAAAAACTCGCCCTGTCCACAGCGATAAGCTTGGTTACCGTTATTCTGATAATCCATTTTACGATAGACCGTGAGGCACTCGAATATCTTTTCAACAGGGACCTGCTTTGGGTCATAACCCTCATCGTGTGTCTGCATACACTGGGATTCTTTTCAACTGCAGTCCGTATGAAAGTCATGGCCGCATCCATGGAAAAAAAGGTGAGTTTTTCAACAGCGCTCGAAGCCGGCCTTTCCAGCGCATTTATGGCCGCAATAACTCCTTCGCAGGTGGGGGGTGAGCCTCTCAGGATAAGCATACTTTCCCGTGACCGAATGGAAATGGGCGCCGCAAGTGCTCTGGTCTTCGGAGAGAGAGTTCTCGACATCCTATTTTTCATACTGGTGATACCTACACTCACACTCATATTCGGGGTATCCATATTCACCGCAAATCCGATCTTCATATTCGGGTTTATCTTCATCCTCGGCATAGTCTTTCTTGTACTTTATCTGGGAGTTTTCAGGCCTGAGATGCTGAAAAGAACATTCAGATGGTTTGGAAAAAAGATGAAAAAATGGGGTAAAAAAGGAGTGAGTGAGAATATAATGAGGGTTGAGCGGAACATAGACGAATTTGAAAATAGCTTCAGAAAAATGCTGAAAAAAGGCCCGTACTTCATAGCATCCCTGACCCTGACCTCCATAACATGGATTCTCAATCTTGCGATACCTTCCGTTATTCTGATAGGCTTCGGATTGGACCCTATGTGGATATACTCCATATCCGCGCAGATATTGATCTTGCTGATAGGTACTATGCCCCTGACACCAGGAAGCGCCGGAATCACGGAAATCAGCATGCTCGCTCTTTACAAATCCGTTCCTGCGAATCTGATAGGTGTGTTCATACTTCTGTGGAGGCTCTCGACATATTACTATGACCTCATCGTCGGCGGTGTGGTTTCGATCAATGTTCTTAAAAAATACGGAGAATCAAAAGAGACCTGATAGATACACAGCCCGTGTTCCTGGTATCCTACAACCCCTTCAATCCTTCCTTTTCGCCAGAGACGCAATTAATCGTGCGGATTCCCGCGCTCCGTTTGAAAAGGACTTCTGTCTTTCTATCATTCTTTTTCTTATATCCTCATCTCCGAACACCGAATCGATATGCTTCAAAACACCCTGCTGAGTTTCCGAGTAAAGGGCGATTCCGTTCTTCTGACATAATTTTCCCACTATCTTTTGCTCTTCGGTTTTCGGATATATCACCACGGGTTTTCCGCAAGCAACAGCTTCCATTATGGTCGAATATCCGGAACACAGAACCATATCCGATGCACAGATATATGACATAAGGTTCTTTACGGGAGGAAGAAATCTTATGTTTTCCTGCGTTTCATGTCCTGAATTCGCCCCAGACCGAATATACACCATATGGTCTCCGTCTTTGAGGGCTTGGATGAATTCATCCGTATACTCGCCGGTGTTAGAAGGTACGACAAGTATCTTCTTCCTTCCTTCCAGTGAATGACTTTCATACTTTTCATATGCGAGCGGGCCGACGACAAGAGTGCGGTCCATCAATCTTTCGGGAATCTCCCCTTCAATACCCATTATGTTGGAATATATTATTTTATGGGCGGAACGATACATATAGTATCTCATCCTGTCCCTTATACTCTTCGCCATGGGGGGTATATCTTCCACCCATAAGGGCATCATCTCATGTGTAACCACTACTGTAGTGAATCCTCTGAATCGCAGCATGAATGTGAAAAGGGGTTCCATATCGCAAATCGCAACATTCGGACTTATCCGATCAAAGGTGCGCAGGTATTTTCTTAGATTTTTCCAATATATCCTGAATATGTCCCATGCATCCATTTTCGGAGAACCGTATTGAAAATAATCCGGTGTTTCCAGCTCAATATACTCGAAACCGTATTCCCTGACGAGCTTTTCACCTATTTTCGCACCTGCGAACACTATTCTTGAATCGGGTTCCATATCTCTCAAGTAGTTCGCAATGGCCAGGGAGCGCCCCACATGCCCTGCTCCGCCTGCTACATATGTGAAAAGATAGGTCGGCATTGCGCATCCAAATCATGCCGGTGTAAAAAACTTTCTACATAGCGAATGGCAAAAAAAGTCCCATTTGATTCAAAGCCGGTTTTGAAAAGGCTTAAATGAAGACTGTGATGGGATTCGGTGGTGCTGCACACACGGAAATAATGAGGTGTCTCGCTATGGAAGTCGAAATAAAAGCTAAAGCCCATGAGAAAGCCCTCTCCCATATACGAAATAACATGGGAAGTCCCGAGATACTACATCAGAAAGACATCTACTATGACCATCCCTGCAAAAGCTATGCCGAAACCGACGAATCCGTGAGGATAAGACACGAGAACGGCAGAATCTTCATGACATACAAGGGCCCGAAGATAGACACGACCACGAAGACGAGAGAGGAGATTGAGTTCTCTGTCCCGGAAGATGCCGAAAGATTCCTTGAAAGAACAGGTTTTGTTAAGAAAATAGAGCTGGTTAAGGAGCGCAGACTTTACCATCACGATGGCTTCGATATATGCGTGGACTATGTGAACGGCCTCGGTGTGTTCATAGAGATAGAGAGACAGGGAGACCCTGACACTGAACGCCCGAAGATACTGGAACTTGCCGCAAAAATGGGACTTAAAGACTTGATAACCCTGTCTTATATGGAGATGCTGACCAATATGGCTGACCAAAAACATTTTAAGAATAAAAGACATACACAGGCATGAATACGGAATTCCCGGGAGAGCTCGAGACACCGGCATTTTCCCTGTCCGGCGGTGGAACATTCCCGATATACACAAAGATGACTGGGAACAACCACACATATTGCGCGGATGTGGCCATAAGCACAGGATACTTTGCAATTCCCGAACACCATGATTCCGAAGCTACAGATTACCTTTCCTTCTCTGTCCTTATCAACGCACACGACGAAGCCGACAACACCCTCAACTACGAGCAGAACATCAACGGAGTATTCGGCGGAGTCCTCGACTTCATGGAATACGTATGGGACACAATAGTGGGAACGCTCAGAGCCGCATGGGATGCGGTGAAGGAAGCGGTGGACTGGCTGGTGGAGTGGATAAAAGGAATGATTTCTAAGATTTTTGATGAAATTATAATGCCATTGAAAGAGTCTATACATCAATGGATTTTAGGTATTGAGGCTGCTCTATCTCCGCTTACAGATTCATCAGTAAATAGTAAATTTAAGTCTACTCTCTCTTTCCTGCAATTGGAAGATGACAATTCCATTTCTAGCGAAAAAATGGCTCAAAATTTGTGGCAAGCGATGATGTCTGGTGGCTTTTTCTATTTATTGCTTACCTTGGCTGGAGCAATAATGACAATTCAAGCTTTAACAAGCACATTTTCTGCTACTTTAGTTCCAGTAAACAATATAATGATATCTTTTACAAAAGATGAAATTATAAAGATAATTATAAAGTATGCGGCTACGATAGCAATTAGTGCAACAATCACATCATCTGTAGAGGCGATTCTATATCATATCGTCCCAGAGGACGATCCGTTTTGGTATGAGGGAATCGGACTTTCCATATTTGGTATTTGCACATCATTGGGAATAATTCTAACTGGCGCACATTATGCCGGTTTAATTGGATTAAAACTCTTTGGAGACGCTATAGGATTGCTAGTTAGCATAATGGGACTCGTTATTTCTATACTACTTTCTGATCCAATACTTGCAGGTTTTATTGGTTTGGTATTATCGGGAATAGGACTGATTTTAACATCTAAAAATGATGTGATGGATCTTTTAGGTGGCCCTCTTTCCCCTATCGAAGAGATTATTGCTGGAGTGTCTTTCTCTTATTCTTTTACTTCTTTGCTACATTCTTTCAACAAAAAATAGGAGGTGTGATATATGCAAAAGATATTGTACGAAATAAAGACAGACTATGAAACAAAAAAGCTCAGGATCAAATTTTTGATTGCGGGGGTTTTCTTTGTTTCATTCAGCAGCATAGCAGTATTATTCATATCCCCGATTAACGATGCTGCTCGAATTATTTCATATATTATATTTTCTATATTCATTCTATTTGGTCTTTTCTTTTTATTACTGGTTTACCTATCTGGACCTTTTAAAATCACAGAAGAAGGTTTATTCTATCCGCCACCACCCTTTCCTACATGGTCTTTCAAACAAGCGTTGAAATATCACTTCATCCCATTTTCAAAGATAAGAGAAATTGTTGTTTCAGACCAAACAATTCGGTTAAAACTAAAAAACAGTGAAGAACTGGTAATATACTCTGCGTGGATCTTTGCAGATGTGACTGTTATTAAAAAAATTATTTGTGAAAGAGTAAGTAACTGTAGAACGCATGGATAAAAAAAGAAAACATTTTTAAGAATAAGGAGGATTACTGCAAGATGAAAATGCTTGAGTACAGAACCAATCCAGCAAACTATAGTACACGGAGATATGTAGAAAACGATTGGCTAACGAACTACGAGAAACACGGCTATACCATGCCCCCTCTCAACCCGGACACCGACAGCGATTCCGCAACCGACGGTCAGGAACTCATGGGCT
>CAYYXK010000028.1:0-17887 GCA_964475625.1 uncultured Thermoplasmata archaeon
ATTTACCAGAAAGTATGGCACCATAGCTTATAAAACTGTTTGTGCAACAGAGCAGGTTAGAGAAAACCGTGTCTGGATGTCTTATGGTGTGTACGGGAAGCGCTCTTTATAAGATCTTCTTTCTTCATGGATCTTGTTTTAGCGCCCCTTTGGGCAGGATATCGAGATATTGCCGCCTTTCTTCTCCTCTTTGCCTTTTCGTGTCCCCCGAATTCCTCCTTGTATATCCTGCCGAACTCGGGGTCTATTCTTCCGTATTCTTCGAATGACCGGTACGGGTCCGCATACTCGGGTGCAGCAGAGTGATGGGGCATGGGTCGCAGTATGGGCTGTACACTCATGGAAGATGTTATCCTGCTGAGAGCAAGGAGCCTTATCTCCTCTCTCTTCTGCATCGCAAGGGTTCCCCCGACATATGCAAACACAAGAAGTATGCTGTAAGACTGGGGGGTGTAGCTTATTTTGCCGGACAACAGTGTAACTGTGGGAGTTGTGTATGAGACTACGAAGGTGGTCGCCGGTTCAAGCCATGGAAACTGTATTGCAATGGATGCCATTGCTCCATCCCTCATGGCCATTATATCCACAGGAAGGCTGGCAAGCATCTCGGGAGCGCTCAGCAGGTAGAAGAGCCCTATCACGATTATTGCCATGAGCGTTCCTCTGGCAGGGCTTCCTGCCCTCTTTCCGCCCACATATCCAGCTATCATCGGGCCGAAAAGAGGTAGCCAGCTTAGTGATACCATAAGTACCAGAGCATAGAAGACACCGAGCCAGAAGCGATATATTCGGGCCTCGTTCCGCTTAAGAGCCTTGAGTATCATCTTGTCGGCAGCATTGCCGCTGGCCTTAAGCGCATAGGCACCGTGCTGTAAGAGGTACCTGCTTATATCGTCAAGCTCTTTGTCTACTTTTCGTCTGCCCATATCATACCACTTCTGATTTTTTAGTCTGACATGTGTCAGACAATTTAACGTTATGTGTCAGCACTATTTAATACTTTCGGTAGATTGGCAGAGCTATCATAAAAGCGAGAAAAATAACAGAGTAAATGGTTTGTAAGAGGGTTTATCCGAAAAGTGCCCCGAGACCGGCTGCTGCCTCTTCCTCGGATACCTCTTCTTCCTCTTCCTCTTTCTTCTCTTCCTTCTTTTCTCCACCCTCTGCGGGTGCGGCTGCTGCTGGTGCTGCGGCGGCCGCAGGAGCTGCGAAGGCTGCAGTCTTCATCGCTTCGTCTATGTCCACACCGTCAAGTGCGGCGATAAGGGCTTTGACCCTTGCGGTATCTGGCTCGACACCTGCTGCTTTCAGTATGCTGACCACGCCTTCCTCCGTTATCTCCTTACCTGCGGAGTGAAGTACCAGAGCGCTGTATATATACTCCATTTTTTCTACCTCCTTTGTTTATCCGAACAAAGCTCCTAATCCTGCTGCGGCATCCTCTTCGGATACCTCTTCTTCCTCTTCTTCGGGCTCTTCCTTCTTCTCTTCCTTTTCTCCATCACCTGCACCTGCATCAGGAGGGTTCTGAGGTGCGGAGGACAATACATCCTTCAGTTCATCGTCCAGAGCATCGGGTGCGAGGGAGGCCAGAGCCATCATCTCTCTCTGTGCCTTGGCTATGAGCGCTTCTATGGACTCTGATGTGGGTATTGCCACATTCACCGCAAGATTGAGCGCTTCACTGAATGCCTTGGCTATGAGCGGCTGTATCGTCATATCGCTGACATATCCCATGTACATTGCAAGATTGAAGGCCGAACCTGCCGCAGACCTGACATTTTCCATATATGCCTCTTCATCCACTGCGAGCACACTGCTATCGAAGACCGTTCCTCCCTCATACGCCGCGATGACGTCAAGTCCCACGGTTATGGGGAATATCTCCAATTTAGCGAGCATCTGTGCGAGGTCCCGAGGTATCTTTTCGCCCTCTTTCACGACGGTCTTGTCCTTCTTTATAACTATCTTTCCGCCCTCTATCGCCGCCGGAATTCCAACCTTTCCGAACTCACCCACGATCGGACCGGGTTTGAAAGAAGTCGGGCCCGCCTTTACGACTATATCTTCGGGGGCTATTTCACCGCCTCTTGCAGGGGCCTTCGTCTTTGAACGTTCCATCTCCTTATAGAATGAAAATGCGTTCATATCCGTGCCGACTATTGCCAGCTGCTGATGCTCTATGTATTTCTCAAGACCGTCCACTCCTGGCCTCTCTTCCTTTGAGAAATCGAGAGAGAGTTTTATGAGCTTGTTCTTGGCCACCCTGAGCTTTCCCTTTTCCCTTATGTCGGCCCTCATCTTCTGCATCTGTGGAGCGGGGATTCCGTTGATGGCAACGAGAGCGACCGTATTGCTGCTCTTTATTATATTCTGAAGCTCCGCAACCGTTTCCTTCTTCCACTGAGCTACATGTGCCATGATATCACCATAACCTCTCCGCAGGGCCCATTGTGGTCTTAACATAGACCGACCCGATGTTCATCTTTCCTCTCTCAAGTTTGGACTCCACCCTTTTCAGTATGGTCTCCAGATTGTCCGCGAGCTGTTCGGGGCTCATATCAGTCGTACCTATATGCGCATGGAAGGTCCTCTTGTCCTTGCTCCTTACCTTGACCGTCCTGCGGAGCGACTCCACTATGCCCTTCGGGTCTATGCTGGGCGGAACGGGCTTTGGCATCTTACCTCTCGGCCCGAGTATAACTCCGAGCTTCTTACCTATCACAGGCATGAGCTGCGCCTCCGAAACAAAGAAATCGATGTCGTTGGCAATCTTCTTCGCCTTTCTCTTATCATCCGCAAGGTCATCTATGTCTTCCGGAGTCATGACGACATCGGCAACATCCTTTGCCTTGAAGGCAAGTTCCTTATTTGCGAAAATACCCACCTTTATTGGCTTGCCTCTTCCGTGCGGAAGCTGAATCTCCTCGTCAATCCTGTTCTTAGGATTCTTGAGGTCAACATCCTTCAGGTTTATGGCAACTTCCACACTCTCCCTGAACTTTCTTGGTGGTGCGCTCTCTATCGCCTTTTTTACCGTTTCTATGGTTTTTCTATCTGCCAAGTCAATACCTCCTGTAGTGCTTCGAGGATTTGCCTCTCCTACAAGGGTTAGGCGGCATAAATACCACCTATTTATAAAGCTTACCTATGGGTGGAGCAAGTATGCGAACAGAAATGCCGAGAGGGCCCAGCAATAGTATGCAAAATAATGGAACTTGTCTGTCACAACTATTCGAAGAAGAGCTCGAATTGCGAGGTACCCCACTACGAATGATGAGAAGAACCCTGTAAGTAGTACTGTCACATCCAATGAGGATGGTTCGTGCATTGCCTTGTATATCTGAAGTGCGCCTGCGCCCGCGATGGCAAGTATCGCCATAAGAAAAGAGAATGTGGTGGCCGAACCTCTTTCCATGCCTGTATGGATTCCTGCTGCGATGGTCGTTCCAGACCTTGATATCCCCGGAACGAGTGCGAATACCTGTGCCGTTCCTATGATTATCGCTTTTTTCATGCTCACGGAGCTCTCTTTGCCGTGTTTTCCCCTAACGGAAAACAGTATCAATCCGGTCACTGGAAGCATTGCAGCAACGACCCACAGAGAGCTGAAAGCCGATTCCACCGCATTCTGAAATACGAGCCCTGCAATCACTATCGGGATTGTAGCTATTACGGCACCCCAACCCGCCCTTGCGTCGGCATCATTTTTAAGATTCTCCGTTATGTTTCCACGAAAAGCCTTTACGGAGGATAAGAACACATCCAGAACATATTTCCGTGTTGCAAGCAGCACTGCCAGCAGAGTTCCCAGATGAACAACGGCATCGAAGAGAACCGGGTTGTCATCACCTATGTCGAGAAAATGCTGTACGATCACCAGATGGGCCGAACTGCTGACCGGCAACCATTCCGTTATTCCCTGAACGATGCCGAGTATCAGTGCCGTGATGATGTCCATGAGCTGGCATGTCCAACAGGATAAAAGGATTTGCTCATTCGACGTCCACGAATATTCCGTGCGGGATGTTCTTTTTCCGATTCGGGCGAAGAACATATTCGGCACACTGCTTTGCTTCGCCGTAGCGGTCGAGCTTTATCAGGACATATCCCTTGTTCATCCATGCGTCTTTGTAGTTCGGATTGAGCTGTATGGCGTGATCATAGCATTCCAGCGCCTCGGCGTACATTCCCATTCTGGCAAGAGTGTTTCCCTTGTTGTTCCATGCGACATCATATGAGGAGTTTATCATGAGCGCCTTTTCATAGGATTTCAGAGCGCCTTCATCAAGCCCGAGTTTGGAGAGCGCTATTCCCCTGTTGTTCCATGCCATCTCGTTGTTCGGATTGGCCTTGACGGCTCGATTCAGATATTTTAAGGCCTCAAGGGCGTTTCCCGCACTCAGCATTGCGGTTCCTTTACTGTAATATGCCAAATCATATCCGCTTTCATAGGGCCTTTTGCGGTTCAGGGCGCGGGAATAATACTTCATAGCATCCTCGTAATCCCCCGAAACATAGTATCTGTGCCCCATGAGCACATCGCGAGTTGCAAGAAGAGAACGCACTGCGGCATCTATCCTCAAATATATCCCGATGGAAAGTGTTATTCCCCCGGTTACGGCAAGGGTGTATGTGGGTATCGGGTCCGAGGCCGCCAGCCATGGGTAATCTCCGTTGAAAAATACGAGAGAGTGCACGACTATCTGGAATATCCCGAGAAACCATATCATGAAGGGGTCGAGCCGTTCTTTTATGGTAAACCATATAAATGACAGGGCAGCAAAATACAGGGCAAGATACAGGGCATCGATTATCAAGGGCTGATCGGTTTCAAAGGGAAAGAACCATCTGGCCACCGCAAAAAGAGAGAAGAACAGAGGGAAGGCACCGATGGCTGCCGCCCTCTTATCCCTGAAAACAAAGGCCCTGTCCAGAAATAGAAATACGAATCCCGCAAGCAGCAGTGGGATGAATATCGAAAGAGATGCTATTCCATAGGCCATTAACGGGTTCGGAACTACGCCGTTCGTGAGAAGATATTCCGATGCCATGAGTGCGGCACCTATTGCAGATGCAGCCATCACTATGTCTTCATATCTTGTCCATCGTCTTATCTCATCGGGAGACGGTTCTTCTGTGCTGAGAGTCAGAGCGCTCTCCTCTCTGCCGCTGGCTTCTTCCGGAAGAGCGATGCTGTCGTCCATACCTCCTTCGAGAACCTTTGCAAGCTCTTCTTTCTCTTCGGGAGTGCTTATAGACTTTTCTTTGCCGTGACTTGCCGCAAGCGGAGGCGCGAATATGAAATCCACCTCCTCCTTCATCTCTTCCTTTATGCGCTCGTCTTCTTCCTCATCCTCGAAATCGTATTCCGATACCTCGGCGACTGGTTCCGGCGGTGTGGTCCGGACAGCTTCGGATCGAGCTTCGGAGATGTCCTCCTCGGCGAGAACCTCTTCAAGTGAAAGTACGAGTTCCGAATGGGTTTCCTTGGCTTCTTCCAGCTCGGTTTCATCCGCGAACAGAGCACCGCACTCGGGGCATGATGTTGCGCTCTCGGACACGGGTGCACCGCACTCCGGACATAGGTATTCTTCCTTTTCCTCCTCCGGAAGAATCTCTTCCATCTCTCCCCCTATGAGCTCGTTTTTTAGAATTTCGAGTTCCATAAGGGCCTCGTCAGCAACGGCCCGCTCTTCTTCCTCATCCATCTCCGGTATAAACGGCGTTCCGCAGACAGGGCATACCTCTGCCTCGGGCCTGACAAAAGCCCCGCAACTGGAACATATATCCACTTCCGTAACGGAATCAAGCACGGTGGCATCTATGTTCTCCAGCTTGCTTATGTCCTGTACTCCGAAAAACCCCTGTATCGAACGGATATTCCTTTCCTCATCCTGAAGTTTGTCCTCCACGAATACTGGCATATCCGCCCGATTCTCCGGCATGGAGGCTCCGCAGACAGGACAGGATTCGTTCTTATCGGTTATGAAGGCTCCGCAGACCCTACACAGATAAAGACTGGACGGCTCGTCATCGAAGAAGAGGTCATCCTCGAGCTGAGTGATATCATTTGTCTCCGTTGATGTGAAGTCTATCTCTTCCTCTCCCGCGCTCAGGTCCGCCCCGCATATCGGACAAACTTCAGCATCCGCCGGTACGAAGGCCCCGCAGTTCGGACAGAGGTGCAGTCTTGTCCTCGTTTCCAAGCGGTCCTTCACCTCATCAGCGATTTTCAGAGGTATTCCCGCCTTTTTCAGAATGTCCATAAGGTCGTCGCCATCGGCCTCCTTTATCCGCTCAAAGCCCTCTTCAAAAAGCTTTTTTGTCCTTTTCTCACCCATTCCCGGTATCTTTCTTATCGCCCGTATTACCTCTCTCTCTTCGGTATTACTCCATGTATTCCCGCAGCTGGGACACTGTAAGACATCGGGGTCAATCTCTGCCCCGCAGAAGGGACAGGTGGTCTTTCCATCTGTTTTCAAGGTGCACCACTTTTATATTTGATGGTGATGGCACTATAAGAAGTTTATGGGAAGTCTGAATATGCGATGGTAAAAAAGAAACGAAAAATTTATAAATTCTATATACGATGTTGTAGCATGGGTTTTACTCAAACTCTGATTGACCTGATGCTAGGAAAAATGATAGATGTCTTAATAGTGTCCCCAATCATATTTCTAGTGGGCAAAGCGCTTAAACAGCTAAAGGTATGATGTGCCATGGTCACGGTGTATGTCTATGAGTGCACTTACTGCATCTGGAATGAAACACACTACAAACCCGACCTGAAACTGAAGTGCCCCGTGTGCGGCTCGGACATGGAAGTGGTGGGCGAAGAGGAGGAGTGAGGTTGAAGGAAAGACTATCGGAATTGTTCGCCGTATCGCTGTCACTCTTTGCCGGACTCGGAACTGCATACTCCATAGGTATCAGCTATTACGGGGTCTTCAGGTGGGCTCTCCCTCTTTTCATCCTGCTGTTCGATGTTCCCGCCATATATCTGGTTGGGAATCATATGCACTTTCTCAGCGCCGGACAGGTGGCGACGCTCTTCATGTTCTTATTCGTGGTGGTGTTCTTAGCCCCATGTGTCGGAATATATAAAAAGATGGACTATATAGTCTATGTTTTCTGGATAGACATGGTACTGATGATATTCCTAGCCGCTGCTGTTTTTATAATGATAAAAGAGAGGAAAGAGTCCGGTTAGACCTTTATTTCAAATGTGCAGTCCTCCGGGGAAGAATTCACCGGTTCTAGATCGCCTTTGCTTCCGGATATCTCCATGAGGCCTTTTATCGCACCTTCCCACGCAGGGCAAGAATATTCGGTTATCCTCGCCCCTTTTATTATTATCCTGTACCCTCTGTCCGTCTTCTCGAAGACCATGTCTCCGAAGTTGAATAATGTATGGTAATTCGAAGCGGAGCGCTTTAAAAGGGCTTTAAGGCCGATTATTGATGCAAAGAGATATCTGAATATTCCGAGGTCCTTCGCAGCATATTTTCCGGCCTCCTCCACATATTCCATTCCTTTATTTCGGGCGATCCACTCCAGAATAACATCTGTCTTTGACATCGAAAACCACTGCCCGTCCTCGGGTCTATGCGATATGCGGGCATACTTCATAGCCTCTTCAAGCCCTGAAATTCCCCATTTTCTCTTTATGAAGTTCAGATAACCGTTCGGTACGCTTCCTTTGACCTTACGCTCGTCCATCTCGACTCCTTCCATCTGAGACTTATTAAGTTTTTCTATCATATCTCTCTTTCACCTAAAATCTCTAATACCCTTTCTCCTATTTTGTGCCATGTCTCAGACAATAGCGCAGAAGATACTCGCCCGCGCATCGGGCCTTAAAGAGGTTGAGGTCGGCCAGATAGTCACTCCGGAACCTGACTGGGTTCTTAGCCATGACAATGCGGCTGCGATATCCAAGACCTTCAAAAAGATAGGAGTGGAGAAGGTCTGGAACCCGGAAAAGATCGTGATAATACTGGACCATGTGGTTCCCGCATCCACGCCGGAATATGCCCAGAACCACCTTGACATAAAGAACTTCGTGGAAGAGCAGGGGATAAAGTACTTCCACGGGATGAACGCCGGAATATGCCATCAGGTGATGGCCGAGAAGGGGCATGACCTTCCGGGAAGCCTGATACTCGGCTCGGATTCCCACACACCGACAGCAGGAGCATTCAACGCATTCGCTGCCGGAATCGGGAGAAGCGAGGTTGCCTCGATATGGGCGACAGGCCATCTGTGGCTCAGGGTTCCGGAGAGCTTCGAGATAAGGGTGGATGGCGAGATGCCAAAGGGAGTATATGCAAAAGACCTTGCGCTCCACATAATCGGAGATATACGAGCCGACGGAGCCAATTACATGAGCGTCGAGTTCAGAGGAGAGATGATAAGCGATATGACCATGGCATCCAGAATGGTGCTCACCAACCTTGCGGCGGAGATGGGGGCCAAGGCGGGAATAATGGATTATGATTCAAAGACAGAGAAATTCCTGAAAGGAAGGGCTGTCCGCGATTACACACCCGTGAAACCCGACGAGGGCGCCGAGTACCATAAAAGAAGGGAATACGATGCGGGAAAACTCACCCCGAAGATAGCTTTCCCCCACACCGTCGATAATGTCTATGACATAGAGAAAGCCGCGGACATAGACATAGACCAGGTATTTCTCGGAACCTGTACCAACGGAAGGCTGGAAGACCTGAGGGTCGCGGCATCCATACTGAAGGGGGAGAAGGTGAACCCGAAGGTGCGCATGCTCGTGTTCCCCGCATCATGGGAGGTCTATATGGACGCGCTCAAGGAGGGTCTGCTTGAGACATTCATACGGGCCGGTGCCATGGTGATGAATCCCGGATGCGGGCCTTGCTTGGGAGCGCATGAAGGCGTGCTCGCACCCGGAGAAAGATGCCTCAGCACCGCAAACCGCAACTTCAAGGGAAGGATGGGTTCCAAGGAAGCGGAGATTTATCTTGGCTCCCCTGCAACAGCGGCGGCGACAGCCATAAAGGGAAAGATTGCAGACCCGAGGGAGGTGTTATGATGGGCACAGCTCACAAGTATGGAGACGATGTGAACACCGATGTGATATATCCGGGAAGGTACACATACAAGCAGTTCGGGCCCGAGGAGATGGCCCGGCACGCCATGGAGGATCTGGACCCTGACTTCGTGAAGAAGGTCAAGGAGGGCGATTACATAGTCGCAGGAAAGAACTTCGGAATGGGTTCCAGCAGGGAGCAGGCCGCTGCATGCCTGAAATATGCGGGAATAAAGGCGATAATCGCAAAGTCATTCGCGAGAATATACTACAGGAACGCAATAAACTTCGGGCTTCCGGCAATAACGATAGACACAGACCGGATAGACGACGGGGACGAGATAGAGGTGGACCTTCAGAAAGGAGTCGTCATAAACTACACGAAGGGTGAGGAATACAGGTTCCCGCCGTTCCCGGAGAATGTCATAAAGATAATCGAGGCCGGAGGGCTGATAGAGTTCGTAAAGAAAAGCATTTAAAGACAAAAGCGGATTAGTGATAGAGATGGACATCGAAGAACTAAAACAGAGACTCAGTGAGGTAAAGAGACAAGGATGGGTGGTTTCAACTCGCCGAGGAAACACGGGGATAGGCCACACACTGGAAACTCTGTTGGAGATAGACGAGAATAACCTAAAAAGTCCGGATTTCGGCAATGTTGAATTGAAATCTCAGAGAAAAAGTGTCTCCAACAGAGTCACTATGTTCACCTTCAACAGAGCGGTATGGAAAATCAACCAGAGCTCTCTCATAGAAAAATACGGGTATGTGGACGGCACTAGACGAAAGGCTTTGTACTGTACTGTGGACACCAGACCGAATGCACAAGGCCTGTATTTGAAGGTGGAAGACGAGAATCTCAGATTGTATCACGTAGATGGAACATTGATAGCGGAGTGGAGCATATCAAATATCATAGAAACATTCAGAAAGAAAATGCCTGCGTTAGTCGTTGTTATGGCAGATAGCAGACTGAATTCAGAGGAGAAGGAAGAATTTTTCTTTGATGAGGCATATTATCTTGTGAATCCCGATGCCGATAATTTCATTCACCTATTAAAACAAAACATAATCGTTGTGGACGTACGGATGCATCTAAAAGAAAACGGAGCCGTAAGAAACCATGGAACTGCATTTAGGATAGATGAAAGATACCTGTATCTTTGTTTTGAAAGGAAGGAGCGCCTGATATGAGTGAGGTTTTGCCTAAAAAAAGAAGGGACGAAGTATGGGATTTCAGAAGTGCAGATACAAAGCAGCATGTTCATTGCTTTCACACCTATCCTGCTATGATGATTCCTCAGGTGGCAGGCCAAATATTGGATGACTTTGGGAATGGCGCTCGCCTTCTGTTCGACCCGTATTGTGGAACCGGCACCTCTTTGGTTGAGGCGAACATAAGGGGCATAAATGCCATCGGAACAGACATAAATCCTTTGGCCAGACTCATTGCAAAGGTAAAGACCACACCCATAGATATAGAAACATTGGACACACATGTAAAAGAACTTACTGAATTGTGTATATCGATAAACTTTGAAAAACAGAGTATTGAGTATGAGTTACCTAGCTTCAACAACATAGATTATTGGTTCAAGAAAGATGTGCAGATAAAGCTTGCCATGATAAAGAAATTCATAGATGGAATAAAAGATAGAGATGTGCAGGATTTCTTTAAAGTAGCGTTTAGCGAGACCATAAGGGAAGTTTCTCTCACAAGAAATAGCGAATTCAAGCTTTATCGGATGAAAGAGGAACAGATAGAAAAATTCCATCCCGATGTTTTTGCAGTGATGGAAGAAAAAATATTGCGCAATAGGAACGGAATGGAAGAATACCTTAGAATGAAAAACAACGATTCCTCCACTCGTGTTTATGATTTCAATACTGTCGAAGGCGTACCTTCAGACATAATAGAGCCGGAGAGTGTAGATATTGTTGTAACCTCTCCACCTTACGGAGATTCCAGAACGACTGTAGCCTACGGACAATTCTCTAGACTGGCTAATCAGTGGCTGGGGTTTGAACAGGCCAATCAGGTCGATAAAAAATCCATGGGCGGAATAAGGACAAAGAAGTATGAAAAATTTGGATTCGAACCTTTGGATTCTGTCTTGTCTTCCATCGCAAATGCTGATGATAAAAGAGTTTTAGATGTGGTATCTTTTTATATAGATTACAGGAAATCCATAGACAATGTTTCCAGATTGATTAGAAAAGGCGGTATTGTTGCATATGCCGTCGGCAATCGTAGAGTTAAGGGGAATGAGATACCTACTGATGAAATAACCAGATACTTCTTTGAAAGGAATGGGTTTGAGCACATGGAAACCATCGTGAGGGCAATACCCAATAAAAGAATGCCCTCTAAAAACAGCCCATCCAATGTGGTAGGCGCTACAGATTCAACTATGAAATATGAATACATAGTGATTCTAAAAAAGAAATGATTTTTAAAATCCCGAATGAGGATTATCCTTGAAAGGGGTTAAAGCCTTCTCTCACACCGCATCCCCTGACCCTTTCCTTTGCCCACTCCGATTGATATGGAGCGCACGGATTTCGGGGAATTCAACTTCCCTTATGGCCAGTCAAGTATGGATCATGAAAGTTCCTCTGCGCATGTTGGTCGGGACATCTGTTATTTCTGATTCCCAAGGATATCTCTAATTAACGCTCTCTGACCTGATGAAAACCTATTTGAACAGATTTTAACTTGACCGCGTAGGGTCGGCGACAATAATGCGAATTTAGGGAAATTTTTAAATATGTATATATGATGTTGGGTCGGTGAAACAATGTCGGGAAATATATGGACTCAGAATTACTACCGGGTGAGGAAAAAAGTTCTTGCGATAGGAAACAAGTACTGGATAGAAGATGCAAAAGGAAATACGCTGGGTTTCAGCAAACAGAAAATCCTTAAACTGAAAGAGGATATTAGGATATACACCGACGAGAAGATGAAACAGGAACTCTTCCGGATACAGCAGCAGCAGATAATAGACCTATGGGGTACTTTCGTGATAGTGGACTCGGCGACGAACACGATTCTGGGGTACATTCGCAGAAAAGCCGCAAAATCCACATTTGCATGGGACGAATGGGAAGTTCTGGATGCCCATAAGAACCTTATGGCGAGGATAGAGGAGAACAAAGGAAGAGGGCTGATACGGAAGTATGCTCCGGGAGGAAAACTGGTGCCCGAAAAGATGAAGCTCTATCTGAACGGAAAGCCTGTCGTAGAGATAAATCAGAAGTTCAAGATAATCGGAGATATCTGGGAAGTGAAGGTGATCGACCTTCCGCAGAGTTTCGACAGAAGAGTGCTCTTAGGCGGCGTGATACTGATGGCCATGATAGAGCGCCAGCACAAATAATCCTATTTCATTTTCTTTTTGCACCATGCACCTTGCCCTTTTCCTTCGTCAATTCCGATCGATATGGAGCGCACGGTTTCGGGGAATTCGACCTCCCTTACCAGCCAGTCGAGTATGAATCTTGAAAGCTCCTCAGCGGATGTTGTGGGCACATCTATTATTGCACAGTCCTCGGCAGGGAACGCATACTTCTTGCCCGCTACATCGACATGGACATAATCGTCCTTCACATCCACCTTTGCGATGCCGTCACCGCCCGGAACAAGCACATGGTGGTCCAGAGTGTCCGCGATGTCCCTGAGAAAGCGCTTTATCACCGTGAAATCCATTACCATATGGTCCTCTCCCTCATCTCCTTCTATCTCACAGTGTATCGCATAGACATGTCCGTGAAGGCGAGCGCACTTGTGGTGCCCGGGTATGAAATGGGCTGCCGCGAAGGTTATAGCAAGGTCCCATCCGTTGAGTTTCAGTTTCATATCCGTTCATGGGAGCGCTCTATATAATCCTGTCCCTCACCTTTTTAATACATCCTTCCATGTGCGCCCATGTATCCGAAGCTGTCTCCTTCCATACTCTCGGCGGATTTTGCAAGGCTGGGTGAAGAGGTCAAACTGGTAGAGTCCCTCGGAATAGATGAGATACACATAGATGTCATGGACGGGCACTTCGTACCCAATATTTCGATCGGAGTCCCGGTCATACGCTCACTCAGAAAGGAAACGGGTGTCTTCTTCGATACGCATCTGATGATAGAGCGGCCCGCCCGATATTTCGACGATTTTCTGAGGGCCGGTTCGGATGGGATCACATGCCATGTCGAGGTCAAAGAGGCGGATGAATGCATAAGAAAAGGAAGAAAAGAGGGAATAAGGACGGGCATATCCCTGAACCCGGAAACCCCCGTTGAAAAGGTGCTGCCATATGTTGGGAAAGTGGATATGTTCCTCGTAATGAGCGTTCATCCGGGATTCGAGGGGCAGAAATTCATACCTGATGTGCTCTCAAAGGTCGAAGCCCTGAGAAAGGCCATAGACTCCGAGGGTCTAGACGGCATCATACAGATAGACGGGGGAATGAACCCGGAAACAGCACCTATCGCAGTCGAAGCGGGAGTGGACATACTTGTTGCGGGCTCGGCAGTGTTCAAAGGCGATATCCGGAAGAACATAGAAAGCCTCAACCATGCGATGAAAGGGTAGAAGTGCTCCGAAAAGCTTAAAATCCTTGCCCGTAAGCAGCAGCCATGGTAACCAAAGAAGAAGTCCTCAAAGCGCTCGAAGAGGTCTATGACCCTGAGATTGGGATGAATGTCGTTGAACTCGGCCTAATCTATGATGTGACCGTTGAAGGAGAAAATCAGGATGGTGTGAAGATAAAGATGACCCTAACCGTTCCGGGATGTCCTCTTGCCCAGATGATAACCGAACAGGTCGCACGAAGAGCCCACCAGATAGAAGGCGTGAGGTTCGCCGATGTGGAACTGACATTTGACCCGCCGTGGAGCCCGGATCGGATGAGCGAGGAAGCCAGGGCGAGGCTGGGGCTCTAAACCTTTTTATATCAATCCCCGATGCACTTTCATGGTCGAGTTCGTGGACGAGGACCTGAAAATAGAGGCTGCGCTCTTCTCCGCCGGAAAACCCCTGAGCATAGGTGAGCTTGAGAAGATAACCGGAATAGGTAGAAAGAAGGTGAAGGAGGCCCTCGAGTTTCTGATGGAAGAGTACGGTTCGAGAGATACGGCCATCGAGATCGTGAAGATAGGCAGCAAGTACTCAATGCAGCTCAAGGACAGGTTCTCGGACCTCGCTCAGGAACTGATACCAACGGAACTGCCGAAGGATGTTCTGAAAACAGCGGCGCTCATCGGCTACCACCAGCCGATAAAGCAGGCGAAACTTGAGGAGATGGTCGGTTACAGAGTTCTGGAACACATAAAGGTTCTTGAAGACATGGGGCTTGTGAAGAAGAAGAGGGAAGGAAGGTACATGGTAGTGCGGATAACTCCGAAGTACTCCGAGTATTTCGGCCTCGGAACCACGGACCCCGACGAGATAAGGAAGATACTGGCTGAGAAGGCTGGTATGGATGGGTGAACTTCCGGAAGAAGGAACGGCTTACGAAACGATAGTCATAACCGACAGCGGAAGGAATGCTGCGGCCCTATCCGCAGTCCGCCACGGTGGATATCTGCACCTGCGCTCCTTCTCGGGCTCCAACACATTTGAGAACATGAAGAGGATGGAGAGGTTCTCGGTGAACTACATATCCCATGAGAACAGGATGCTCTTCGTGGATGCGGCGCTGAAAGGCTGGGGGAACGATGAAAGGGAGTTCTCCGATGAAATTGAGCCCGAGCCTTTTCCTCACCTGAGGGATGCGAGCTCATGGGCGGTGTGCATACCTGAGAGCATCAGAATTGAAAGTGTAAGCGATGAAATCGGTGAAACCGAGGTTCTACATGTGGAGGCGAAGATTCTGATGTGGGAAGGGAGCGCGTCGGGAACAATAATGGTCGGAGAGGACAGGAACATAATGGCTCTGGTAGCATACACCCGCTATCTCATATCGGAAGGTGAGGTCAGGGAGCGCTTCGGAAGAATGGCGATGGGGCTGGCCGATGAGAAAGACCATGTGGGCCGTGAGGTTCTGGACAGACTGAAAGATTTTTAAGAGAAGAGAAGAAGGAGTTATCACGCAGCAAAGATTCTCAGTCAGCCCGGACTCGAAGGTGAAAGCCATAACTTATGGCACTATAGCTCTCATTCTCTGCATTTCCGTGCTTATTCCATATCTGGTCTATACGGACAGCGGTCTGTCCGATGAGTTCTATACACTCACAGACATGATGCTGGCCACCCTGCTGATAATACCTTTCTCATGGGCATACAGCCCGAAGGAGTATCTTCTGACAGACGATGCGGTGGTCATAAAACGCCCTGCGAAGGACATCGTGATACCTTATACATCCATAAAGTCGGTGAATAAGAAGGATTCCCTCGGAAACCGCATGATACGGCAGATAGGGGACGGCGGCCTGTTCTCGTTCAGCGGCACTTTCAGGAGCAGGGAAGAAGGGAAGATGAAGATGTATGTCAAGAACACCAATTACATCGTCATAATGGCAGGAGAGAAGTATGTCATCAGCCCTGACGAGCGCGATGAGTTCATGATGATGCTCAATTCTCGACTTCATTGAGTTTTTTCAGGCGGCCGAGCACAAAATCCCTTTCCATGGTGCTGAAGAAGTATCCCAGCCTCGGGCCCTTTTCCTTTCCTATGAACGCACGGTAGAGCGCTCTGAACGCCCTCTTTATCGGAAGCTCCGATTCTTCGGCAGCCTGCCTTATGCTGTTGTGTATCGCCTCTCCATTCCATTCGCAGGACGATAACAGGTCCGCGAGCGCCTTTGCAAATGCCTTCTCTTCGGCGTCATACTCTCCTGTGAGAGATTCCGTTATTGAGAACTTCACCGATTCGGGTGCGAAGGTCTCCAGCCAGCGCCTCACCCTCTCGACCCTGTCCCTAAGATTCTTCATGTCATCTTCGTCAATATCCTTTATCTCTCCGGTCCTTCCGAGTATTTCCAGAACTCCCTCGAATGTCGGGGCTATCTGAACGACATTCACCAGATGGCGGTAAGATACCTGAACAGGCATCTTCTCCCTGACGCCTCTGGTCTGGGATAGCTCGTATGCCCTTCTCCAGTCCTCCTCCTTGTCCTCAAGTTCCGCCTTCTCCAGTCCGTAATATATACGCTCGAACCTGTCGTATTCCTCAACGAGATTCAGTATTCCAAGGCCCGGGTCGAACTCGAGGTGCTTGGCGGGCTGATATCTGGCTATGTAGAAAATCATGACTTCGGGCGGCACTATTGCCAGTATGTCGGAGGCGGCTATGGCAACTCCGGTGGAAGATGACATCGCTCCCTTTCCCTTCAGCTCTATCCACTCGTAGAGAACTGGATGCGGCGGCTCCATTCCGAATACCTTTCTGGCCATCTCCGAACCCGTATCATACGAGCCTCCTGCGGCTCCATGGTCCTTTCCGAAGGGCTCGACATCAACGCCGTATGCGAACCATTTTGCAGGCCACTCAACTCTCCACGGCATCTTTCCCTGCCCCTTCCTTATGTCCGCCTTTCCCTCGTGCCCGCATTCGCAGGTGTATTCTACGAACGGGTGCTCATACCCCTTTATCTTCGTGTTCAGGCTTCCGCAGGCCTCGCACTGAGCGCTGTACGGCCACCAGTCCTTCGCGAGTTCCCTGCCGGATATGCGCTCCAGAATCTCCTTTATCACATCACGGTGGTCGAGTGCCAGCTTCGTCGCCTCGGCAAATATGCCGTTTCTATAGCTCTCATGGCTCAGTATGACCTCCGGCTCTATTCCTAACATATTGAGAGAATTGAGGAAGGGCTCGAGGAAATGCTCCGCATATGAGGAATGTCTTCCGCACGGGCAGGGTATGTCGCTGAGGGACTTTCCTATGTAGTTCTCATACTCCTTCGGAAGAAACGGATACACCTTTCTGAGCGGGTCTATGGTATCTCCGCTGTATATCAGCCTCGCATCAATACCTCTGTCCAGAAGTGCCCGATACAGAAGGTATCCCGTGATTATCTCCCTCATGTTACCTACATGGATGGGGCCCGAAGGAGTTATACCCGTGGAAACCGTTATCTTAGCCTTGGAGCGAGCGGCTATGCGCTCCGCCTCAACATCCGCCCAGTGCATCCTCTCACAGCAGTGCCCTTGTTCTCAGGAGCGCTCTAAGCGGTACTCCGTCCACATCGTTGTTCCCGCTCTTGTTAGTTAGGACCAGCGCCAGAACCGGGACGGCCCCCAATCGTTCAAGGTCGTTTATTGTGGAGCGAAGTGTGGTCCCGCTGGACATGACATCATCAACGACTATGACCTTCTTTCCCTCCACACCGGCATAATTGGAGCTGAACGCACCTGCCCCTTTGCGTTCGGGATGCGGACGATATATGGCGAGTTCGAGGCCCAGTTCCTCGGATATTAGTGTCGCAAATGGTATTCCGTTTATGGCTATGCCGAGAACCGTATCCGCGCTGGTATTCTGTCTCTCAAGTTCTTCAAGGATTATGGATGTCATTATCTGTGAAAGGTAGCCTATGCGCTCTCCGTAAACTCCTATCGACCTCCAGCCTATCTTAACATCGGCAGGCGGGTTCTCTCCGGTCTTTCCGTGGGTAAGGAGCCAGTTTATGGTCTCCGTCGAAAGGTGCAGTTCATTACCTATCTCCGCCTCGCTCATTCCCTGCTCTTTGAGCTGGAGCGCCTTCTGAATGAGTTCGTCTATGCTCTTCATACTATCACTGTCAGGCCATATCGGAAGGAGATATTAAGCTTGTGGTCGAAGTGCTCCGTTGCATAACTCATACCGAGCTATGCGAGATAAGAGCGCCATAACT
>CAYYXK010000029.1:0-17839 GCA_964475625.1 uncultured Thermoplasmata archaeon
CGGGCCGGTAGATGATGCGCAGGTGCACATACTCGTCAATGGCACCGAGATGTTTCCTCCTTCTCCGGTGGGCAATGGAAAATATGTAGGCTCCTTTTTGGCCCCGGAGTTCAACGGTTCGCTTAAGATAGAGGCAAAAGCGGAATATAACGGGAGCGCTGGTGTCGGATATACCACGATACTGCGAACAGACGAGAAGCCGGAGGATGTGACTCCCGAATCGCTGGCGGAGGACAACTCTTGGGAGTACTATGGCGGAGCCCTTCTTATCAGCTTATCCGTACTGATTGTTGCTCTTCTCATAAGAAAAAAAAAGAAAAAGGAGCCCTTCTTCAGATTGGCTCCCGTTCCCGAGGACATGCTGGACATAAAGGAGAGATAGGCATTTATACTCCACAAAGATGAGACGGTATGAAATTCAGATTCCTAGGAGGAGCCAGTGCCGTTGGAAGCCTCGGTCTTGTGGCAGAGGAGAACGGTATGAGGCTGCTCTTCGATTACGGGATGACTCCCACATCTCCCCCCAGATATCCCGCACCCGCACCCGAGGTGGATCTGCTCCTTCTCTCCCATGCACATGTCGACCACTCTGGAATGGTTCCGTGGGTTGTCTCGAGATACGAGGCCGATGTTCTGGCCACACCTGCAACATCGCTTGTTTCACAGATATTGATGGAAGATATACTGAAGATATCCGATTATGAAGGATATCCTCACCCGTATTACAAAAGAGATGTCAAGGAAACCAAATATGCCTTCAAAGATGTGGCCTTCGGAGAGTCGGTATATGCGGGAGGTATGGAAATAGTAGCGCATACTGCAGGACATATCCCCGGCGCCACCATGTGGGAGGTCATGAACGGAAAGAGCTATCTGTTCACCGGAGACATAAACACGATAAACACGAGGCTTGTCTGGAAGGCGAAGCCGGTTAAGACGGATGTGCTGATAATGGAATCCACATATGCGGGGAGGGAGCACCCCGACCGCAGGGAACATGAGATGGGCTTCCTCAACGATGTGGCCGAGGTCATCGATAACGGCGGAAAGGTGATACTGCCCAGCTTTGCGGTTGGAAGAACGCAGGAGATGATGATGACTCTTGCGGGAAGAGGATATGAAATATGGGTTGATGGGATGGGAAAAGGCATAAGCTTCATCTATCTCGACAACCCAGATTACATACGCTCCCAGTCAAAACTGAAGAAGGCGATAAAAGGAGTCAGCATGGTGAGGGGCAGAAGAGACCGTGAAAGGGCCGCCAGAGAGGCCGATGTGATAATCACGACGAGCGGCATGATGGACGGAGGGCCTGTGCTCACCTATGTGGAGAGGATAAAGGACGACCCGAAGAGCGCCATATTCATAACAGGCTATCAGGTCGAAGGAACCAACGGAAGGAAGCTACTGGATACCGGTATGCTCGATATCTCCGGAGTTGATGAGAAAATAGAGGCGCAGGTTAAACAATATGATTTCTCCGCACATGCGGGCCACTCGGAGCTGATAGAGTTTGCGAGAGCATGCGACCCTGAAACGATAGTCCTGATGCACGGAGACCGGAGGGATGTTCTGGCAAAGGACCTTTCAGGGGAATTCGATGTGATAACTCCGGTGGAAGGCGAGGAATTCGAAATATGAGGGCTCTCTTTAATTGAATGTGGAAAGGTTTTTAATAGCTGGCACGATGTACCTTCATGTACGGGGCGAGAATAGGATTTCGCTATAAGTCGGAAATAGGAGGATGTGTAAAATGAGTGTAATTCCAAAACAGCAAACTATAGATAGTGTATTTGGGAATGTTAAGTATTATATAGATTTTTATCAAAGAGAGTATAAATGGAAAAAATATCATGTGGAGAGTTTACTGGATGACATATTCTACAAATTTGATGGAGAATATAGCCCTAACATTGATGTGAATTCTGAAACCGTTAGTAAATTCGGTTGGTATTATTTGAATATATACGTTACAAATCGCTATAATGGAAAAATGTTTATTGTAGATGGTCAGCAAAGATTTACAACTTTAACGTTAGTTTTAATAAAATTATACCACATATCAAAAGATTTAGGTTTAGAAGAAAGATCTGAATGGATTAAAAGCAAAATTTACGGCACAGGTTCTGAAGGTAAATCATTTTGGATAGGAGAAAATGATAGAGCTGAAGCGTTAGAGGATCTCTTAACTAACGAGTATAAGGTCAAAAACTTAAGAGAAAATATTAGTATCGAGAATATTTATCAAAATTATAAATATATATCAGCGTATCTTGATGAAAAACTTAAAAAACAAAATGGAGGTTATAACAAACACAAATTTGAGGCATTTCTTTTATTTTTTATGAGTCAGATAATGCTTGTAGAAATACGGATTGACGATTCTAAAGACGTTTCTATGGTATTTGAGGTTATAAATGATAGAGGAGAGAAACTAAAGCCTTATGAAGTATTTAAGGGGGAACTTATTGGTCAATTAGACAAATCTGATATAGACCACTATTATTCTATATGGAAAAAACACATTGATGAATTGGTGGATGGAGATGAAAATGAGGCAGACAACTTTTTTAGATTTTACTTCCGATCAAAGTATGTTGATAAACGAGCAGATTATAGAGACTTCGACGGAGAATATAACAAAACCATATTCTCAAAAAAATGGAATTCTGTTATCGAACTTAAAAGAAACCCTCAAAAGGTTAAAAGTTTCATAAGCAATGATTTTCAATATTATAGTAAATTATATGCTGAATGCTTAAAACTTTCTAAGCAAGAAGGAAATTTATTGTTCTTTAATGCTTTAAATGAGCAAGACAGGCAGTTGCTTTTGATTCTATCAGCAATCAGATTAAATGATTCGCAGAGAGATGAGAAAATTAAAGTGGTAGCCTCTCTTTTTGATAGACATTTCACCCTCTTACAGCTCTTTGGATGTTACGATAGCAATAAATTTACTGAAACAATAGTTGCCTTGAATAAGAACATAAGAGGGAAAAGTGTTGAAGAAATTAAGGATATTTTCAGAGAACAATTGACTAAGGATATAAACGAGACTAAAAACATGTCTATCGATGATCCATTTCAATATTCTTTATTCAAAGATTCCAATAATTCATTGGGGATTAGATTTATAAGATACTTCTTCACAAGGGTAGATCATTTCATTGCTGAAAACATTAAACAGCCAACAGACAGCTATTATAATATGGTTAGGAATACGGGTAGTGTTAATGGTTACCACATAGAACACATTTTGGCAGACAACGAAGAAAATAAAGATTTGTTTGGTAACGACGAGGAGCTGTTTTACAAAGAAAGAAACAGGTTAGGTGCGCTATTAATATTAAAAGGAAGGGACAATCTTTCTTCAAATAATGAAACTTATGTGAAAAAATTAAAAACTTATTCTCATGGAACATTATGGGCTAGAACTCTTACGGAAGAATTTTATCACAAACACCCAGATTTTAGAGATTTTTGCAATAAATATCATTTAAACTTTAAACCTATTAAAAAGTATGACCAAGAGGCAATAGAAGAAAGACAAAAATTGTTATTCGATTTAGTAAAATTAATTTGGGGTAAAGAATATTCGAACGGCATATAACATGCATGCATCTATCTTCAGATTACACATTCGCCTAAATCCCAAATTTGTTTGGGCTTCTAATACTCGCCAGCCCTTCCCCTCAAATAAACTATATACCGAATGACATTCCCACCCGTGATATGCGGAGCAGATGAGGCTGGGAGAGGCCCTGTCATCGGGCCCATGGTTGTTGCTGCTGTTAAAGTGAATGACGATTCCTTTCTGAAAGAGATAGGTGTGAGGGACTCGAAGAAATGCACCCCGCAGAGGCGTGAGAGGCTTGCAAAGGAGATAATGGAGAACTGCGATTACGAGATAAGGGTTGTCAGCCCCGAGGAGATTGACGATATGCGGGAGCGGATGACGATGAACGAGCTTGAGGTGAAGGTATTTGGCGAGGTACTGAAAAGACTCTGCTCCGATGGCTGTGAGATATACCTGGATGCTGCGGACGTCGATGAGGAGCGCTTCGGCAGGGAGATAGGGGCTCTGCTCGACATGGATGTCAGTATAACCGCAAAGCACGGTGGAGATGACATATACCCTGTGGTCTCGGCGGCCTCCATAATCGCCAAGGTTCGGCGTGATGCCGAGATAGAGCGGATAAAGGAAGAACTGGGAGACATAGGGAGCGGATACCCTTCCGACCCCATAACGCAGGAATTCCTGAGAAAATGGGTGAAAGAACACGGAGACCTGCCGCCCCACACGAGGTGCTCATGGAAGACCGCGAAGAGGGCACTTGAAAGGGCAAAGGTTAAGAAACTTGACGACTTCTTCTGAAGAGGTGAAAGAATGAGCGAAGTACGGAAACTTCTGGAAGATGCGATAACGCAGTTCAATAGCAAGGTGGACGAGGACGAAAAGCTCGCAAAGGAACTCGAGGGTATAGAGCGCAGCATAGCGGTGAAGATAAGCGATGAAGGGGACTATCACTTCGTGCTGAAGGATAGGCATGCCACTCCGCTTGGGGATGGGGATATCGACGCGGACATAGAGGTTCTGACAGATAAGGATACATTCATGGCGCTCTTCAGGAAGGAAATGGGACCGATGAAGGCCATAGCCACCAAGAAACTGAAGATAAACGCCTCACTGCAGGACATGATACGAATAAGGAAGTTCTTCTGATATGATATATGAGTTCGAGGGAAAGGTGCCCTCCGTCGGAAAAGGCTCCTATGTGGCGGAGAGCGCGGTTGTGATTGGAGATGTGGTCATCGGAGAACGGTGCTTCATCGCTCCGGGAGCGGTTATAAGAGGAGATTATGGATCCGTACGGATAGGAGATGGGAGCGCTGTCGAGGACAATGTGGTGATACATGCGAGGCCGGGGGAAACAACGGTAATCGGAAAGCGGATCACGCTTGGACACGGCGCTATAATCCACACCCCTGTGATAGAGGACTGTGCGGTCATCGGTATGGGTGCCCTAGTCAGCGATTTTGCGCATATCGGAGAATGGGCTGCGATAGGAGAAGGTGCGGTTGTCCGGAACAGACAGGAAATACCGCCTGGGAGCATAGCTGTTGGTGTGCCTGCGAAGGTAATCGGAAAGGTGGATGATGCCTATAAGGAACAGTGGTCTCGCTTCAAGTCCATCTATGAGGAACTGGCTGAAAAAAGGTATCCAAATGGATTGAAAAAGGTTTAGAATCCCGGCTTTATCTTCTTTCTGCTTATCTTTATTCCACCGGGTGTGGCCGCAAGCATGTTCTTGGCTATGCCTGCCACATCCCCGCCCGTGTCCTTTGCAACGGACTTCAGCTCGCTGATGACCCTTTTCAGTTCAAGGTCATCATTGGCCATCATTGTGAAATCTATTATCAGGATATTGCCGTTATAGAGCTCGTCCGTGAGGTCCGCAAGGTCTTCATAACCGTTTATCTCAGCAACTTTTATTATGGACCTCGCCCCGCTGAGAGCCGCCCCCTCGTCCGGAAATTCCATCTCCGTGAGGTCAATATACTCTCCGGCAGAGCTTCTCTCGTGCTCTCTTCTTGTCGGGATGATGTGCTTCGTTTTCTTTAGGAATCCGCCTACCATTTAGTGGCCTCCTTGATTTCTTGCCTGCCCTATTGTTTTATAGAATAAAAAGCTATCGCCTGCACTTAACCTTTATATCTCTCCTATTCTTTCGGGTCCCATGGCCTATTCGTACATGCACAACCCGGAGATATGGGACATGGACCGTTCCCACGAGGTCAAGCGCAGGACATGGTGGTGGCACTGGTGGATATTCTTCTTCAAAAATCCGGATGACCCTCTGAGGACGAAGCAGCTGATGGTCCTCTGGGCCACAAGGAATGCGAAGAAGGTCTGGGTGAACGGAAAAGAGTGGAGAAGGGACGGCGATATAGTCAGAAAGCCCGGTGTGGCCGAATTCCCGGGGCTGAGCGCTGCATGGTATTTCGATGGTAAGAAGATGCACGACCCGCTCTTTCAAGAGCGCTCCGCCGTCAGGGCCAGATGGGACGAAGAGTACGGGGAAGTGAAGACCTTGGAGAACATATCCTCGATGTTCAGCTATAAGGACGACAGATACCACCTGAATGTGAAGGACAGAGGCATGGACATAGACCTCAGAATGGAGTACTGGACACCGGAGCTTTCGAGGGCCGTGCGCAGTGGGAGGCAGTACCTCGGAAATCTGGGATATAAGATGTACAAAATACGTGGAATGAAGGTGAACGGATCCATACGCATGGGGAAGAAAAAAGATACTGTTGAGGGCACCGCATACTTCCAGAAGGTGCGCATCAATTCCCCCACATCTCCGTGGTACTGGGGTGTCTATCACGGCCCGAACGGAGAGTTCATGGACTACTTCATGCCGCACTTAGGCATGCCCGTATTCCGCAGAAGCCTGAAGCATAAGAGCATATGGGGCCGGGGAGAGAAGCACCTTTCAAACAATCTGGAGTACTACGACCCACATAAGAAGAAATACCACCTGTTCGAGGGAGTCAAGTTGAAAAAGGAATACGAAAACGACCTCCCGATATTCATGATGACAGGCGATAACGGGGAAGAAACGATAAAGGCCAGAATACGCACATATTCGAGGGCATACTGGCGGATGAAACAGCCGTGGCTCGGTATTTCCAGCAATGTTCTGGTCTATAACGAGTACCCTGCCTTCATCGAGGAATTCGAGATAAAGGGAAGATGGGGCAAGATAACGCTTGACGACATAGGCCCATTCGTGGGTAATGCGGAGCATGCGTGGGGGATGATGTGATTTTCCATGTTCAGGCGACTTGCGGAAGCTTATTTTGTCTCATGTAAATAAATGCAATATTACGGCAATACAACCAAAAATAAATAGTGTGGTGGAGAAGTAGCTAATAGCGACATTGAGGGCTATGTCCTCATCATACATGTCGTATTTAATATGAGCGGTTTTTACCAATCGCTTTTCAAGATAATAATCTATATATACAGGTAAAATAGATACTACGAGCACCCACGGCTCGGAATATGAGAGATATAGAGCAACACCGATGGGGAGTGCTCCGAACACCAAACTTTTAACCTCCCCTCTAAAATACTGGAACATGAAGAACGCACCTAGGAGGAAAAGAGAAATCTGAACGATGCTGAATCCGGCCATTACTGGGCTTGAGATTATCGTGACCATCGGTTGTGACGAGAAATGCAAGAATGCAAATGTTGCGAGTATTCCACAGCTGAAAAACAGGAGTGGGACCTCGAGAGGGACATCTCCAAAGGAAATGTGTTGATACGGATAATTCCACTCATTCCGGGATATCCCTTTATATTCTATTATAAAATCAGCGACCATTGCGATAAAACCGACCAATAAGGAAGTTAGGAGGTATGACGGTGCTTGAATCATAAAAAAGAGTGCTACCGCTGCTAGAAAACCGGCGAATACTGTGAGATACAGTATTCGCTTTTTCAAAACGAATTCCAGTTTTTGTGAGATTCCCATATTGAAAATTTTATCTTTATAATAAAGAATTATATTGTTCCTCCGCCTTATTTCCTCGACGAGGGAAAACTTCATTTTCTTATAGTTTCCAATCATAAAAACACCTCATTATGCCGTTATGTTGCGATACACCGTGGTTCGTGATGTGTTTTCAGGCACCGAACACACTTGAGTTTTTGCACCTTCTGTTTGGGTGCACCGATCCTTCCTTTCTCTTGAAATGCGGCTAAGTTCACCGAAATTCATGTATCCTTCTGGTCCCGGATTATTGCGGGCTTCTGACACCAAATCAGCCATATCCCGCCATCCACATCAATAATAAAAGGCTTTCGCCCCCTGACTTTTCTGAGAATACCTGTTCACTCTCTTTTCACATACCTTCTTCTTCCCTCTGCCTTTTCAAGTATCCTGAGAATCTCCTTTCCGCCTTCCCATGAACTGGCGTATGAGTTGAATATGGTCTCTACAAGTTCTTCGTCCCGGTAGTGAGCGCTCCGCCAGCCCTCTTTGAGAACCCGGAGGTCCGATGCCATTCTTTCCTTTTCCTTCGTTATCTCGGCAAGCCCGAAGTCGATGAGCGCTATCCTTTCTCCGTCTATGAGCATATTGGATGTGGTGAGGTCACCATGGATTATTGAATTCGAATGAAGGCCGGCGACTACCTTTCCGATCTCCGCAGCGACCCTTTCCTTCTCTTTCACAGGCATATCGTCCAGAACATCCTTCACCCTCGGAAGTTCCAGCCTTTCCATGGTTATCTCCATCTCCACCAGGTCTATGTCGTAGATGTAAGGGGTTCGCACGCCTGCCTCTTTTGCCCTGTGGAGCGCTCTTGCCTCGGCCCTGGTCCTCTCGGCCCTTATCTTCCTGTCAAGTTCCTCTATGCGGTAGCCCTTGGGAACGCGCTTCTTGACAATCGCCTTCTTTCCGAAGAAATTCCTTTCAAATATCTCTGCCTCAGCGCCTCTCCTCATCAGAGGGCCTCCTCGATGGCCTTTCTGAGAATTGCGCTCGCTTTCTTTCCGTCCGGCTTCCCCCTGAACAGGTATTTCAGAGCGTTGTTCCTATGCTCATACATGGTGGTTTTCCTCCTCCGATCCGTATCTCTCCGCTATCTCCATCAATTCTTCCAGTTTTCCAGACACTCCCCGCTTTTCGGCCTCCTCTCTTAGGTAGTTCATATCCAGCTCAGCCTTCCTTCGGACATATATGCTGAGAGAATCCTTCAGGTCTCTCTCCCTGCTCCATGTCAGTTTGTTCAATATGGTGTCCTCGGCAGATGACATATAGAGTCGCACTCCGTTCAGGTCCGCCGGAATCCTGTTTTCAAGGGCTTTTCGGTCAGCATATTCATATACTCCTTTTATGTCCAGCCTGAAGAGAGTTTCGCTATCTTCTATTGTACAGTGCCCTTTCTCTTTAAAAGCCTGTTTTATATCATGTTCATCCACAAAAAAATTATTCTCTTTAAGAAATTCAACAAAGGACGGAATCGCATCCTCTTCCATCGAGATTATCAGGTCTATATCCGCCGTAGCTCTGGGTCTTCCATGATACATCACGGCGAATCCCCCCACTATGACATAGGGTACCTGCGAATCGTTAAGGTAATCACATACCAGTCTGATTATCTCCTCTACGCTTCTCATGGGATATTCTCCACTTTAATGCAAGGTCTATCATCTGTATCCCCATCTCCACTGTCCGGATGCCCTGAAATCTGCGAGCCTTTACAGCCTCTTTTATTATTTCCGACTCGTCCTCTTGCATGATCGTCCCTCTTATGATTCAGTATGTGTCCGTGATATTTAAGTTTGCCCGCAATCCCCCAAGATTTCCTGAAATTCCTTCACGACACTTCCTCGATGGCCTTTCTGAGAATTGCGCTCGCTTTCTTTCCATCCAGCTTTCCTCTTACCTGCGCCATGAACGGCCCCATCAGAGGGCCCATTGCGCCCTGTCCGCGCTCTTTCACGAAATCCAGCCTCTCTTTCACAAGTGAACGCGCTATCTCGAGTGCGTCCTCCTCGCTCATCATGCCGAGACCCGCTTTCTCTATTGCCTCATCGATTCCCATTCCCTTCGCCATGTTCCCGAGCACCTGCTCAAGGCCTTCCTTTGAAAAACGCCCGTCTCTGAGCGCTCCGAAGGCATCACGAAGTCCTTCGTCGCTGACATGGCCTGTTTCGGGAAGTATCTGAAGGAGCACGCGAACAGCTATCTTCGGCATCACGAAGTCCTTTGAAAGTGATTCAAAGATATCGTCCTGCTCAGTATCAACTATCTGCTCGGCATCCTGCCTGCTTATGCCGTATTCCTTCACGAACCGGCTCACCTTCTCCTCTCTTAGCTCGGGTATCTCAATCGAATCCATGATTGAATCATCTATGTATATGGGCGGAACATCGGTCTCAGGATACATTCTCGCCTTTCCCGGAAGCGGTCGGCTGTACTTCGTCCTTCCGTCTCCCTTTGCATCCCTCGTTTCCTCGGGAACCCCATCGAACGCCATCTCAGCCCTCATGAGCACCATATCAAGGGCGTTTCTCGCTATGTCCTCCCTTTCGGCCACCAGCACGAAAGCGTCCGTCTCTCCCACTTTCAGAGCATCCTTGACCTTTGCGACCTCTTCGTCCGTAACCCCATAGGCAGGCAGTTCGTCGGAGTGGAATATACCCTTCACACCCATGACGCCTGCATACTGCGCGAACTCGGGACCGAGCCTTCTCTCCTGCCCTCCTTCCTTAGCGCCCAGCAGGCCTGCAAATCCGGGAAGTCTTATGGCCAGAACCTTACCTTTCTTCTTCAGAGCAGAACGGATTATCTTGGATTCGGTCCCTTCGAAAAGAGATGTCAGGTCGTATATCTCGCGCTCTACTCTGGCATTCCTTTCTTTCAGTTCCTTCGTGACCTCTATCAGCCTCAGCTGGCGCCTCACCTCGTTCTCGACATAGAGCGGTATCAGGTCGAGCTCCTGCACACCCTTTATCTCTATCCTCGCTCCGCCTCTTATGGATATGTTGAGGTCCTGCCTTATGGTTCCAAGGCCTCTTTTGACCTTCTTCGTGGCCCTGAGTATGGAACCTATTGCCTTCGCTGCCAGCTTCGCTTCCTCAGGGCTTCGTATGTCCGGCGCGGTGGCTATCTCGATAAGCGGTATTCCGAGCCTGTCAAGGCGATATGTCCTTTCGCCTTTCTTCGCACTCGCACCCCCCACAGGGCGGGCGGAATCCTCCTCGAGGCAGAATGTCGGCACTCCTATCCTCTTTCCGTTGACGGTTATGTGGCCATCCAGTGCAATCAACCCTGTCCTCTGGAATCCGGTGGTGTTCGAGCCGTCTATCACCATCTTTCTCATGAAGTGTATCTCCCTCACAACGGAGGCATCGGTCATCTTCGCAACTGTCAGAACGGTGCGGAGAGCTTCATCGTTCACCTCGTGCGGCGGCTCCTCATCGGCCTCAACAAGGCAGGTGTTGGCACTCTGGTACCTGAAGACCATCTTCTTCCTCGCTTCCTGAAGCGCCGCCCTGTCCACCTCTCCGAGTTCGCTCTGCGTCGGCCTCAGCCTTCTGACGAACTCCACTCCAACATCGTCAGTGAGCTCCGAGGGGCATGAACAGAAGAGTTTATGCGTTCTCAACTGCTGATGTATCTCAAGACCGACCATAAGGCCAAGTTCCTCGTAGTCCATCAATCCACCTCCGTTGTTACAATGACACCGTCCTTCTTCACGATTAGCGTATTCTCTCTCTGGGACACCATTCCTTTCTTTGCATCAATGAGAACCTCGTATCCATGAACGTACCCTCTCCTACTCAATTGTTTCAGGAGTTTCGGGGCATTTTTGTCTATCTCGTGACACCAGCGCTCCGCAAACGGCAGGTTCCCGAAGTTCTCCGCTATGGCCTCGAAGAAGTCTCTCTGTTCGCCTTTCTTAGGCTTAACATTCTCATCCAGAACCATGTAGATGCCCGGGTTTCCCCCGTTCTTTATGTATCCTGCACCGTCCGTGGCGAAGGGCTCGACCGCTATGGCCATACCTTCCTTTATGATGCCGTTCTCAAGGCCTTTCACACTGGGTATGCTGAGTCCCGCATGCAGCCGGTACTTCTCAAGAAGATGGCCCGTCAGGTTCTCTATCGGCCTGTATCCGAATGACGATATCACGCTCTCCACCGCCGCTCCAATCTCATCCAGTTCCACGCCTGCCCTGATGACATCCATAGCCGTGTTAAGCCCTTCTTCGGATGCCTTTATCAGCCTGAAATACCGGTTGCTTCCGACCTCTATGGTCCTTGAAGTGTCCCCTATGTACCCGTCCACATTCGCTCCCACATCCACCTTAACGAGGTCTCCGGTCCTGAATCTCCTTTTGTCTCCGTATGTCGGCGTGTAATGCGCCGCTTCATGATTTATCGAAAGGTTGGCCGGAAACGCGGGCTTCGCTCCCTTCTCCCTGATGTAATCCTCTATCGCTTCGGCCACATCATAAGCGAGCGCTCCATCCTTTACCATGGAGATTCCGAGCTCTCTGGCCTCTGCGGCTATCCTTCCGGCCTTCATGTATTTCTCAAGGATTTCAGAATCCATCGGTCTGCCATGCCCGTGGGAGTATAAAGGTTTGCGGCATATCTTTTTATCCATGGCGGGTATGAAGCACCGTGAAAGTGGTATTCAGGGACATGAAGACCGGCGAGGTCAAACTGAGGGTGGAGACCGAGGACGACCTCTGGCACCTCTACAACATAGTCCGGCCGGGAGACCTTGTCTTCGCGCTCACCCAGCGGAGAGAGGAGAAGGCATCGGACAAGATAAGGGCCGAGAGGGGAGAGAAGAAGACCATGAGGCTCGGCATAAGGGTTGAGAAGGTAGAATTCCATGAATTCACGGACCGCCTCAGGATACTGGGCGTCATAGAGCAGGGGCCTCAGGACATAGGAAAGCACCACACCCTGAACATAACGGTGGGTTCCGAACTCTCAATCATAAAGGAGCGCTGGGGAAGGGGCGAGCTTTCACGCATAAATGATGCCGAAAAGAGCACCGAAAGGCCGCTCATGACCTTCCTCACCATGGAGGACAACGAGGCGGAGATATTCGTCCTCAGGGAATACGGCATGAAGAGGATTGCGACTGTCTCATTTTCAGGTCTGGGAAAGCAGTACGGCTCATCGAAAAAGGAGGAATACTTCAATGAGGTCCGGAAGGCTCTCCGGGATTCGTACAAGGACGGAGTGCTTATGATTGTCGGCCCGGGCTTCACGAAGGAGGACTTCGCGGCATGGCTCAGGGAAAAGGATCCGGAACTTCTGAGGAACGCGCATATCTATGCCGCATCGCACGGCGGCGGTGCAGGAATAAACGAGGTCATGAAAAAGGCCGGTTCCGAGGTGCTGGAAGGCTTCAGACTTACGAAGGAAACGCAGGATATCGAGCGCCTGTTCGCTGAGATATCGAAAAGCGGAGCAGCGGCCTACGGAAGAGATGATGTCATATCTTATCTGAAACAGGGCGCGGTTGAAAAACTCCTTATACTGAGTCGAATCATGCGGACCGCAGAAGGCGAGGAACTTATGAGGCTTGCCGAGGAAACCGGGGCCGAAGTCTCCGTTGTGAGCGAATACGGCGAGCCGGGCAAAAAACTGGAGTCCGTAGGGGGCGTAGCTGCAATCCTCAGGTATGTCCCTCGCTGATTATCCCGCAAGAAATTTCGGGGGAAACCTCTTAATAAGTGCAAAACGGATTAATGGGTGTGTTAATATGGACCAACCAAGCAGACTGCCTTCGGAACTGATGCGCTTCTTTGACTCGCCCGGGGGCCATTCCCTCATACTGAGAGGCGATGCCGGTGCCGGAAAGACGACACTGGCCCTTGAGATTATGGAGTATGCACGCTCCAAAGGTCTCGCTCCCTACTTTCTTTCGGTCCGTGTTTCCGACGATTCGCTTTATCGACATTTTCCGTGGCTTCGCGACCTTATGCATGAAAGAGAGGCGATAGTCTCCGGAAAGGCCCTGCTCAAATCCATGTACGGAGATGACAGAGGGCTTCTGATGGAGCAGACGAAGAAATTCCTTGAAACACTCAACAAAAACGATGAAAAAAGGCCCATAACGGCGGTCAGAAAAGGCCTTCACAGACTGGAAGGCATAGTGGAGGAAGGAGGCGTCGATGACGAAGGGAACTTTTCCCTTGAGATGAGAGGGCTGTTTCCCGAACTGGATGAGATGTACGATTTCGTGGACCGCAATCTTCCGGCAAAATCCTTCATAATCATCGACAGCATAGATGCTCTTGCCGAGAGATACGGAGTGGATACCTTGCGACTTATGTCCGTGGTTCAAAGTGACATCGTGGAATCCACAGGCATAGATGTCATCTTCATAATCGAGCGATTGGAGGATAATGCGGGGGACTACTTCGGCGACGGTGTCGTTGTCCTATCCGGCGGAGAATTCGATGACCGAAGGATAAGGCAGATGGACCTTAAGAAACTCAGAGGGCAGAGGATAGAGATTTTCAGATATCTTTATACTCTGGAAGGAGGGCGTTTCAGAGCATTTTCTCAAAACAACATGCCGTCCTCCTCGATAGAGGACTTCGTTGAGGGAAAAAGTATGGACATCACAGGAGATGGAAACACGGATATAATAAATGTTATCACAGGGACTGTATCCGAATCCACTCTTATCCTGCTCGAAATGGGGCCATCAGTGGAAAGATCTCTGGCCAAGCTCTTCAAATGGGAAACCATATTCTCATGGAGCAAAAAAGGAATGAAAACGGTGTGGTTCCCGGAAAGAGTGGAAGATGCCATGACATTCTTCCAGTATTTGAAGAAAAATACCGAGGGTTCCCGTCTTTTGAGGATACTTGTTTCCCAAAAGACCGCGGACAAGGTCAAAAAAGAGTTTGGCCGGAGCATGGATGTCCTGGATATACTGGACAAGGAAGATTCCCGAGGGGAGTGCGCTTTCGACAGATTGATGGGGCTCGGCATGCCCAAAGAGCCGACATTCTTTGCCATAAATGTTGAGGCGTTCTTCCGAGAGTGCCCGAGAACAGATATGCTTGAGTTCGAAAGCATGCTCGCATCATGGATGCAGGAAAAATCCGTGGTCACTCTGTCCGTCCATTCGTCCTTCCAGCATCTTCAAACGCTCAGGGACATGGCGGATATCCACATAAAAATGGAGACACTGTATGGAACCACCGTCCTTTATACGGAAAAACCATGGAGCAAGCTTTATGTATCCGTTGAGTGTGGGGGAAATACCAGTAAAAGCATCCACCTCATCCCGATACTGTAGAAGGCGATACGATGGACCTCCTCCTCGTCGGAAGCGGCTATATCGGCCGTGTTCTCCTTGAGAACATAAGAAGCGTGCCTGAAATAAAGAGAGTTTATGTGTTCGACATAATAGAGGAGATGGCCAGAGCCCTTGAAAAGGACTTTGAAAAGGCTGTTTTCACCGATGACCCCATCTCTGCAATGGAAAAAAGCGACCTTGTGATAGAGGCGGCATCTCATCAAGCCGTGAGAGACTATGCTCCGAAAGCCCTTGACATGGGCAAGGATGTACTTATCATGAGCGTGGGGGCTCTGGGTGATGATGAACTCAGGGAAACCCTCTTTTCAAAGGCATCCTACGGTGCGGGAAAGATATACATCCCGTCCGGTGCCGTGTTCGGAACATCGGGCATCTCGGCCGCTTCCATGGCCGGCATGGATGAAGTTGTCCTCGAGACGAGCAAACCGCCAAAGGGGCTTGACAATGTTCAATATCTGATGGATAAGGGGATAGATGTTCATTCGCTCAAGGAAAGGACGCTTGTGTTCGAGGGGAGCGCAAAGGATGCCGCAAAGGCGTTTCCGAAGAATGTGAATGTCTCCGCAACCCTCAGCCTCGCAGGAATAGGCTTCGAGAACACGAAGGTCAGGGTATTCGTTGACCCAAACATAAAGAGGAACACCCATGTTGTGCGCATAAAAGGAGATTTCGGCGAGGCGTTCTGCAAAGTGGAGAATTTGCCTTCCTCGAATCCGGGAACCAGCTATCTGGCAGCTCTCTCCGCCGTGGCCACTCTGAAGAAGATAGTGAGCGGCGTCTGGATAGGGGTCTAACGGGTAAATCTTTTA
Organism: uncultured Thermoplasmata archaeon; assembly: GCA_964475625.1. Lineage (GTDB taxonomy): Archaea > Thermoplasmatota > Thermoplasmata > WALJ01 > WALJ01 > JALTFR01. The sequence goes on from CAYYXK010000029.1 coordinate 15,692, forward strand.
TAATGCGAGGGTGTGCCTTCCAAAATAGCATATTGAAAACGATTAAGAACGCAAAGCCGAGGTAGTCTAGTCCGGTACGGCGCGAGCCTGGAAAGCTCGTGGGCTTATGCCCTCGGGAGTTCAAATCTCCCCCTCGGCGTTTCGCTTCGCTCAACGCCTCGGGGGGACTTTTTGCTGTGCAAAAAGTCTGGCCCTCGAAGCAAAGCTTCTTCGGTCTCCCCCTCGGCGCGGAATAACATAGTTGCTCGGTTTTCAAAAATGCGCTACAAGTTGCGGTAGCAACGAGCAGGACACATACTAAATCCTTAATATATCGTGTCGTTTCCGTCAACGTCGGAGTCGGAAACAATGGGTAAAGCACATAGGGTTCTGGGGATTTCATTTAGCATCTTTATCCTCTTTGTGTTCATTTTCTGTTTTGCTGTGAAGCAGGATGTTTTTAGCGATAATAACCTCTACTCCATTTTCTTTGAGCCTGTTTCCGAGTTTTTCCATCTGAGAGATGCATGTGTCTGGATACTTAAGGGGAGATGATATCTCTATTGCATCTCCGTATTTCGTTGTAAATGTACATTTCCATCCCGAATCTTTTTGATTTAACAAGGCCATCTTTGTTATTTCGGACCACAAAACGAAGTAGCCTTTTCTGTATATTTTTTTATATTTAGGTTTCATATTCTCTCTGGAGATGTAGATTCCATCTTCAGTTATGATTGTTGAGCACTGGTAAGACTGTGCCCAATTATAATATAATATCCAAAATAATAAATTTATAGTTATGCTGGCTATCAAAACAACACTGGCTTCAAATGAATACAGAGGCTTTTTTTTCACCGTTTGATAGGATAAATAAATTGACGAAGCTATCAAAAGAAATAATAATATAAAAATAGTTATTTTATTCGAATACTCTTCATAACTTTTATAGCGAGGTTTGCACAGTATATTTTTTGTCTTCATTATCATACCCCCATTATTTTATCTCCGAGAATAATATAAAATAAACTCGTTCCCCGAAAAATAAAGTTTACTGCCAGATATGCAGGGTTTACTACAGCAAAAATGATGTTCTTTGGCAAGCCTGTTACATCTTGTTTGGACAGCAAAATGGCCGGTGTTGCCCGCTCCCCCGGAAATTCCGAATTCATGTAGGGTCATGTCTTTTATTCTTAAAATGTTTTTGGTTTCCTTTTCCATGCAAACCTTAAATAGAGAAATGTGGGTTTTGTCGGAGATGCAGGGGTAGCCAAGTCTGGAAACGGCGCAGGACTTAAGATCCTGTCCTCAGTGGTTCGGGGGTTCAAATCCCTCCCCCTGCACTCACTCATTACATTCGCTCGTTTGGGTCGTGTGGACTTTTACGCTATAAAAGTCCCAGTCGCACAGGCGTGACCGTACTCCTCCCTCCTCTGCAGTCACAAGTCTGATGAGCACTAGATTTAAATAGAGAGCTTATGTGTAGCTATCTGGTGTAAAAATATGTCACAGTATGCTGAGAGACTTAAAAAAATAATCGATGAATTAGATTCTATTACATCCGAATTAAAAAATGAAGAATATAACTGGAGATTTGAGAATGCGAGACGCATATTAGAATATACTAGAAGCCGTATTTTTCTTGCAGAAGAGACACTTAATGGAAAAATAACCATGCCGTTCTCCCCCGGTGATACGCCAGATCATGTATTAGGTAGGGAACATCTACTGAGATATTTAGCCCCTGAAGATAGAATTCCTTGGGAAGTACCTCTGGGGGGACACTATAAACCAGATGCAATTATCAAGGTGGAAGATAGTTGGGGAATATTGGAGGTTGAAACAGACCCGAGAAAATGTGAGAAAGATTTTAAAGGCGTAAATAGTCTCCTCCAGAACCCAGAAAAACTTAGCCATAACACGAAAACAATTCAGGGCATGCTGGATGAAATCAAAAAGCAGATTCTAGACGGAATTCCTGTTATGTTATATCTTGGACTTATAAAGGGAACGATGAAAGAAGAATACATCCGGAAACGGATTGAGGTTCTTAAAAATAAGTATTCAAAAGTTAATGTTAAAGTCTACTTGATTGATGTAGAATTAGGTGAAATTTCAGAAATGAAGAACCCAACCGCAGCAAGCTGCGGGGTATCTTCATTGGAAGTCTGA
>CAYYXK010000030.1:0-17752 GCA_964475625.1 uncultured Thermoplasmata archaeon
AGTTATGGCGCTCTTATCTCGCATAGCTCGGTATGAGTTATGCAACGGAGCACTTTTTACGAAAGCTTAATAAATGAGAAACATCTAAGATAGATGTGGACAATCACATGAACAGAGGCTCTGAAGAGTATGTCTGTCTGGCCATTACCAGGAGGAGATGGCTTTGACAGTTCCAATCCAGAACACCCTCACCGAAGTAGTGTTAATTTCATTTTTCTTATTGATAATTCTCATACTAAGAAACAACAAATCAAATATTCGCCTTATCTTTTTTCTACTGCTGTACGGTACAATTCTTGAGATTGTGACCGCCGTTCAGGTAAAAACATACACATATGGAGCATTCAATCTTATGCTGTTCGGGATTCCAGTATGGGTGTTGACATCATGGTCCCTCATTCTTTACGCATCCGTAAAATTAAGCAATTTTCTTGTTGGAGATAAGAATATGCGACCTGTTATGACAGGCCTTCTGGCGTTGAGTGCAGACATGTTCATGGATCCGGTAAGTGCACATTTCGCTTTTTGGACATGGATATATAGTGGAAAAGGCACTCTTATGGGGGTACCGTACGGTAATTTTCTAGGATGGTTCCTGGTGGGAGCATCTTTTTCATTCGTTCTTGGTAAAATTCAAACACACGACACGGATGAGAACAGCACCTATCTTCTGACTACCATTATATCCTCTCTACTTATATTTGGTTTTAATGCACTCAAATATGTGCCTATGGCGGACGAACTGAGCACAATCTCATTCTATGGTGTTATTCTGCTTTCATTCATACTATGCGCATCCAGATGCAGACTGAGAAAGCCGGAACTCTCTGAAATAAAAACAGAGATATCAATTTTGTTATTTTATTATATTTTTTTCATTTTTATATTTTTCTATGGGGCCATTTAAAAATTTTTGTAATAAATCTATAAATGGCGACATCTCTATAACCTTTTCCTGACTCTGACCCCTATACCTTTTTTAGCCTGTACCATCTCCACCGAGGACATATCGGCTATTCCCACGGCGACAGGCTCATTTTTCTGCATTATCACCACATCGTCGCCTTCTCTTATCTCGGAGTCCGCCGACTCGACGCCTATGGCGAATATGTCCCCTCTTATCTCGAAGTCCCCGACGAATACGCGGTATATGCCTTTTTCAGCCAGAATCTTTCCGCCTTCCGTTGTTATGGAGAGAGCTCCCTTGTCCTCTATGAACGTGACCGTCTGCTTTCCACCCAGAAATCCCTTCATGTTCGGCCATCTTCCTTTGACGGAATCCACCATCTCCTCTCCGGGAATTCCGAACTGGAACTCAACCATGGTCTGAATCGTCCAGAGCAGTCTTTTCTTACGCGACTCTCCCCGAACATCCGATAGTGCTTTTTCAAGTGCATTTCTCAGGTTCTCCATGGATTTCTCGGAGGTCACAGAACCCTCGGCGGTCCATTCTCCGTACATCGCATCCTTCACGAAGTCCATGTCCTTCGGCAGATGGACAATCACATGCCTGAAGGCACCCATTCGTTTCAGGTTCTCGAGCGCTCCCTTTATGGTCTCCATCTCAATGGCATCCCATTTCCCGCGGACAGCGGCATCGTAGTGCCCTGCCGGATAATACCTCTCAAGTTCGCGTGGGACCATTATCATCGGAGATGTGAGTATGACCTCCTGAACGGTTCCCCACCCCCTAATGGATTCAAGGGTCTCACGGAATCGCCTGTGCGTCCTCGACCTTGAATATGGCTTTCTTGCGGAGCACGGAAGCAGGAGAAGGATCTCTCCTCTCGGCCGCCAGCGCTCCAGAACCCTTTCCTTGAAACGCATTACCTCGGGCCTTGTTATTCCCTCCGGCCCGGCGTATCTGACTGTTTTTCCCCTGACGGATTCATAGACTTCGAAGCGTCTCCAGTGTTCTTCATCGGCCAGTCTCAGGGCGGCATAGAGCCATGGCTCCGAGCGGGAGCGCATCTCTGCGATATCGCGCAACCTCGCATTGTCAATCGCCTTCCTAACTATATCCAGTTCACGGAGAGCACTCTTCACATTGTGTTCGAAGAGTTCCTCGAAATCTCTCTCATCTTCCCATTCACCGTTCTCATCGATGTAAAGCCCTTTTCTCGCTGCAATCCTGAGCGGCATGGTATCGAATATGTCGATTCCGAGGTAGCTTAGGAGTGCAAGGTGGTTCGGCTTTCCGACGGCGGGAGCGTATATCAGAGGAACAGGGCCAACGAGCTCGCGGGCGTTCACCACGGCATCTACCAGCCTTGAAGGGTCACCTATCAACTCAACGAGGTGCGGGAACCAGTATATCTCGGCATCATGGCTTTTCATAAGGCCATCTGGACCGAAATATATCGCACCGTATTTTCCTTCGGCGGAGATATCGTTGAGTTCCGCCGCGGAGATTGGATACGGAACCTTCGGAAAGGAGTTGCTTGGTGAGAAATCCTCTCTCAAAAAGGAGGGGGTCCTTATGGAATCCACGAACGGAAGACCGTGTTCACCACCTGCTATCCTCCCGATGCCGTCCCTTTTCACGGTTTCTATCATGCTTCACTCCCCACTCCGAAATGCCTCTCGCATGCTTTCCTTATCCTGTCTCTGCCAACTTTTTTCATGGCCTCCGGCGATGCGAACACATAGAAGCGCCACAGACGGCGGTAGTTCTCCACCAGACCGTCTATCTCTGGGAGACCCGGAACCGAAGAAAGGCTGAGAGGCTCCTTTTCACCAGGTATTTTCACCGGGATCTCCGCCTCCTTCATCTGCATGTTCATGCTGGGTGCATATATGATTATATCCTCGCTGTCCAGTCCGAGGCTGGATGCTATGACCCATTCGGCGCTCTCCCGATTTTTCATCGCGGCATGCGGGTCTGACGGAGGGGATTGATGGTACGGAACGAATTTCTCCCTATGTTTATCTCCTGAAACCACATATGCCCTTTTGTAGATTCGCCTGTAGATGACTCCTTCCGCAAGCTTTCTCGTCTCTTTCCGTGAACGGAGATAGCGTATCAGGTCCGAGTCGCTCATCCAGTACATATCCTCGGATTTCAGCCCGTTCTTTCTCTGTATGGCCATCTCCACGGCCTTGGATATCATGGCACCGGATGAAGCCTTCGCATGGTGGTAATACACCCTTTCTGTCAGCACATATCTGAGCCTGAGTATGTCTATCACGGTGGAGAGCGCATCTCTTCTCAGTTCCCCGCTCTTTTCCATGTTAAGAACAAGTTTTCCGTTGTGAACGGTGAAATATCTGAAAATACGGTCATCGAAGTTCCCGTTTATACCTGTAAAATAGAGGTCTCGTCGGACATAGTCGAGCAAATCGGCACATATCGTACCCGTGAGCACATCTCCGAACAGTCCTTTTCCTTTTGTCGCACCCATAACAGGTTCAATAAGTCCTCTTTCTTTCAGGACATCTCCGAGTTCTCCGGATTTTATCAGCGCTTCAATTCTTTTTCCGTCCATGTCATGACGGGGCAGCGCCTTTCTCTCATCCTCGAAGGTGTGTCCGAACGGTACATGGGTCACATCATGCACAAGAGCGGATGCACGTATGATCTCCTCGTCTTTATCGGATATCTCGGCACCGTTGGAACGGAGCGCATCCACCATGCGGGATGCCATGTGCAGTGTGCCTACAGAATGCAGGAAGCGGGTATGTGTGGCTCCGGGATACACAAGATATGCCGTTCCAAGCTGTTTTATCCCTCTCAGTCTCTGAACCTCTCTCGTGTCGAGAATGAGCAAGTCCTCCGCATCGAGGAATATATCTCCGTGAACCGGGTCTCTGAGCACGGTTTTATGGATACCCACGGCCCTCCATCACCACCATCTATTTATTGGTTGAGCATCTCATCGGAAAAGTCTCCCGACGAAAAGCTATATATACGGTTAAGAATGCGGGGAGACACGAGGATATGGTGAAAACATGCCAGAGAACAGCGTCCTTTCAAGAATGAAAAGGAAAATGAGTGAGTGCAGCATAAGCAGGGGCACATGGATGGTAGTCATATCTCTCCTGCTGATATTCATCCTCGCCGTTTTCCTTCGCACATATTTCGGATTTGATGAAGCGACCGCATACGGAACCCCCTATCTTGTCTCGGGCGGTTCGGATTCTTATTATCACGAGCGCGCCATCAACACTGCGGCATATGAACACCATTCTCTCCTCAAGGACCCCATGCTGAATTATCCCGTCGGAAGCAGGAATCCGCGTCCTCCGGCATATGACTGGAGCATAGTGGTAATGGGATATATATTAGCCCCCTTCCTCGGTGGAAACCTCGCATCCGCCCTATCTTACTCCCTCATATTCTCATCCGTCATATGGGGCTCTCTTACCATATTTCCGGTATATCTGATAGGAAAGAAGGCATTCAACAGAAGAGTGGGTATAATATCGGCATTTCTCATGGCAACGATGCCCGCACACATGCAGAGAAGCCCTCTGACCTATGCTGACCACGACCCCTTCGTGCTCTTCTTTGTCGTATCTTCCATCTACTTCCTATTGGTGGCACTGGGAAAGCTGAAAGAGAAGGAATGGGTGGATGACTGGAAGAACTTCGGAAGCATAAAAAAAGGCTTCGGAGCCATGGCAAGGGAGAACCGCACCTCGTTCCTCTATGCGGGACTTGCAGGTGCATCATCAATGACCGTTGCACTTACATGGAAGGGTTTCTCATATCTGTATCTGATAGTCGCAATATATTTCGTAATACAGCTTTTCATAAACAGGTTCAGGAACAGGGACACTCTTTCATTGACCGGTGTCTCCTTCTTTTCGCTCGGCATGCCTCTGCTTCTGGCACTTCCCTATTATTACGCATCAAGTCAGTTGACATGGCTGATAGCCCCGTCGATAATGGCGACAGGCATAATATTAGTGGGCATCTATTTCTCAGTTACAAACAGATTGCCGTGGACACTTACCATACCCATACTAGCGGCGATTCTCGCATTCGTCGGGTTGATAACATATTTCGTATCCCCGTCGGTCATCCAGACTCTGGGGAATCAGACAGGCTATTTCACTCTCTCGAAGGTCTATAAGACCATCGCAGAGGCTCAGGCTCCGTACATCAGCAACATGATAATGTCATTCGGAACCGTGACATTCTTCATGGCTATACTGGGCATCATGTGGATCATATGGAAGATAAGGAAGAACTGGGAACCCTCCTATGTTTTCTTCGTGATATGGAGCGCAGTTGCCATCTATATGGCCGTTTCCGCAGCAAGGTTTATGTTCAACGCATCCCCTGCATTTGCGATAGCGGCGGCATGGATAACTTATTACGTCATCAAAGAGGCTGATTTCTCCTCCATGAAAAAGACATACCGGAGTTTGAGCGGTAACAAAGCGTATGCACTGAAGAAGAGCGTGAAGGCGAAGCATGTGCTGGTCGCACTCTTCCTGGTTTTCATGGTCGTCATGCCAAATGTCTGGTATGCGGTGGACGCAGGCATACCTTCGAATGAAAAGAAGCAGTATGACCTTCAGGTCTATGATTCCATGCCGGAGTTCATGAGGCCCGATTCGACCCTCTACAATGCATCCAGTAGAAGTGACCTCTGGTATTTCGGAGCTTTCGGTTATCAACTTCCGACACCCAATCAATACTGGCCTGCGGCATGGTCATGGTTCCGGCATCAGGACAATCAAACCCTTCCCGAGGAAAGACCCGGATTCCTGAGCTGGTGGGATTACGGTTTCGAGGCCATACAGGCCGGAGAGCACCCCGCCGTTGCAGACAACTTCCAGAACGGCTATCAGATAGCAGGTAGTTTTATCATGGCCCAGAACGAAACAGAGGCCGTTTCTCTGTTTATAGAGCGCATTCTCGATTCCGAATACGACAGACATACGGGAAAGTTCAGTGAAAGGGCCATACAGCTGATGCATCGCTATCTTACGGATGAGCAGGTGGAAAAGATAATGGACATATATGCGCATCCTCAGAGTTATGTGCCTGAAATACAGGCCCATCCTGAGAAATACGGGCCGTATGATTCCGTTATGAACGACCTCAACGCCAGATATGTCGCGGCAAGAGGCGTACTCCAAACCTATGATAAAGAATATCTCGTGGATATGCTGAAAGCTCTTGAAGATATGACCGGAAAGAGAATTTCCTATTTTGCCATAGATTCCAGACTTGTTCCGTTTTCGGCGCAGAACACCGGTATTTTCTATGCTCCCGCCGTGCTTTCCGACCGCCGGATCTCAGAGGGAAATTACAGAATACCCTATGATTTCTACAAGATATATGCGGTCACACAGTATGGGAAGAAATATCCGATAGACGAAGTTCCCGATGATGAGAAGCAGAACATAGACCATACCGTGATCGAATACACGGACATGTTCTACAACAGCATGCTTTACAGGAACTACTTCGGATACAGCCCGAAGGAGGTCGGAATCGGGGACAACGGACTTCCCGGTCTCAGCGACAATCTGAAGAAAAACATACCCATGCCGGGCTGGAACCTTACCCATTTCAGGATGGTATACAGGACCGCCTACTGGAATCCTTACACAGACTACAAGAATCATACGGACGCATGGAAGGCGGTTTCCCTTGAAGAAGCAATGAAGCACCAGAAGGAAATGGATGGTGTGGTGGATATGAGCCCAAGCACCATATATAACGGGGTCACTTTTCTGGAGTATTACGACGGCGCTATCGTCAATGGTACCGTGAGGACACCCGAGGGTGAACCGGTGGGTAATGTCAGAGTAACGGTCTATGATGATTACGGAGTACCGCATCAATCCGTCATGACCGATGAGAACGGTCATTACAGCGTTATCGCGCCTTTCGGAAACACAACTCTGCTCGTATCCAACGGCGGCTCTTTGGACAAGATCAGGCTATCCGAGAAGAACATACTCAACAGTACGCAGTTCCATATCACCAAATATCAGGCGTGGAGAGAAAAATGTGATATGAACGGAGACGGAAAGTGGGATTATCTGATAGAAAAGAACCCCGTGGTCTCTACAAGTAGCATAACCGGCAACATATTCGTGGATGTGAACAACAACGGAGCGAACGACGGAGACGAATCCGGTGTTCCGGCCTCGATAACGATATATGGAAAGAACCTTGAGATAAACTACACGGTATCCGCCGATGCCAACGGCGATTATTCCATAACGGATGTCGTACCCGGGGATTATGGTGTGGCCGTCAATTACAATGGATTTTTGATGGATATGAATGTGACAGTTACGATCGAACCGTCAAAGGAAGCGACACAGAATGTAGCCATACCAACGGGCTCCATGAGAGGAACCGCGAGATATTCGAACGGAAACTATGCGAGGGATGTGGAGATGCAACTGGTGGCTTTGGACTCTCAGAACATCAAAAACTTCACTACCGAAGAAAACGGCGCATATCATGTCCGCGGTATAATTCCCGGAGTGTATGAGGTCCATATTATTTCCGATAATTTTACGGCAGGGAACACAAGGTTCGCAATACCGGAAAACAGGACAACAAGCATGAATATAACGGTCTATCGTGGCACCAGATTGAGCGGATATGTGACCATGAACGGAAAGGCAGTGCCGGATCTCGGAATAAATTTCATCAATTATACGGATGTACTTGCAAGACGCTCCGTAGTTACCGATGAGAACGGATATTTCTCGGTCAAGATTCCTTTCGGCACATATACGGTATCCGCAACATACATATCCGGAGACGCCAGATATGTCATCTTCAAGTCCATCAAAGCGGATGAGCCGGTCATGGAAAAGACATTCGTTCTTGAGAAGGCCTATGAAGTGAAAGGATATATTCGTTATAAAATATTCTATAAGGACGCCTTCCCGGTAAGCTTCGTCCGACCCGATGGTGCGAGAATGAACTTTTATTCGGTAGATGGCAACTACACGGCATATCTGCCAGCGGATCAGTATCACGCATATGTCTCATATGTTTTCGCCGGTTTCCCGTACGCTTATTCCACATGGGTGGATGTCCCCTCTGAAAAGAGAGTGAATGTGGATCTCCTTCACGGAGCGACCATAAAGGGAATGGTCACCGGAGTGGAAAACATGCCGGCCATAAGGGCAAGGGTGGATTTCAGGAACAATGAAACAGGAGATGTGTTTGAAACATACACGGACAACCGCGGGATTTACAAGTACTATCTGCTTCCCGGAAACTATACGATAGAGTCGACAGCCCATGGATACACGCCGCACATCTCGTATGTCCGCCTTGCACCCGCAGATGATATAGACCACAACATAACCCTCACCGCACTGAAATCAGAGATTACGGGTACGGTATATCTTGACGGCACTCCGACCCCTGGAGTGAATATAACGTTCTATGGGTATGATTCCACATATAACACCACCACGGACGACAATGGTAACTATTCCATAATGCTGTACGGCGGCAGGTACACGATAATCGTATCTCAGTATATCGATGACGAGAAAAAATCAAAGTACGAACTAGCCGACTATGAAGGAATATATGTTAACCCATACTACGAGAAAATGACCAAGAACCTCACCATAGAGAAGAGATATGAGGTGAAAGGGGAAGTGCTTCTGGCAAGTGGTTCTTTCAATGACACATATGTAGTATACTTCTCCAACGGCACTCATGAGTATCCATATCATACCAGGAATGGAAGTTTCAAGGTCTACCTTCCGGTCGGCAAATACATCATAAATTCGACAGCATCCACCGATGAAGGATTGTTCGGTATATATCATGGGATCGATGTCTCAGGTCCGATCAATGTAAGTATGGACTTCAAGCCTGCATATCAGATTACGGTGCAGACGAAGGTGGACGGAAAGAAAATAAACGGAATACCTCTGAACATATCTGTGAACGGGGCCGTCAAAACATACAAATCCGACAGCGACATAGCGATATTCCTTCCCGAAGGGGAATACACCTTCTCCGTGGATTACACCAGAGTGGAGACCGTGGAGAACATCGATCGCAATGTTACATATTCCGGAACTTTGAGCGCAGACATATCATATTCCAGGGTAATAGAACTTGATCTGGAGAAATATGTTCCGGAGGGGAGCCTCACCGCCGAAGTTTATCTGGATACGAATCCCGTTGAAGAAACATATGTCATTCTCCACTCCGAGGACAGCGGACAGGAATATACGTTCCCGATATCTCCGGGAGGAATATTCACCGCGGATGTGCCGATGGGAGCATATGTCCTTTATGTCAGTTCATATGCGGGGGACAACCCCTATGCGGCAATGGACGAGGTCATAATAGGAGAGGACACCTCAACCACCATATATCTCGACGAGGCTGTCGTCTTTTCCGGAAAAAGTCTTAAGGAAGACGGAACGCCCATACGCAGCAATATATCCGTGATAAACCCGGAGAATCAAAATATACAGAAGCAGTTCGAAACCGATGAAAACGGCTCATTCAGCATAGTCGTACCGAGAGGTAACTATACTGTCGTTGCGACCGGAAGTTCCGAAGAGTACGGCATAAAAACGACATATGTTAAGAACACGGAAATAGCTCTGACATTCAGCACGGACATGAATCTGGTACTGGAGAGGATGAACATATACAAGCCAGTCCTGAAGTGGAGAGAGTCCGAAAAGACCACGGTGGCTCCGGGAACGGATGTTACATACCACATAACGGTCAAGAATGCGGGAAACACACCGGACACATACACATTCAGTTCCAGCATCTGGTCATGCGATTTCGATCCGGAATCGGTCTCGCTTCAGCCCGGTGAGAGCGCATCCGTCACCGTAATCATTCATGTTCCCGCCGATGCCCTCGTAAACCATGATGCCCTGACTGTGGTGGCGGAATCCTCCGAGTCCCCCTCAAGCACGGAAAAGCTTGTTCTGGACATAGGAGTCAAAGAGGTCGTTGGAACAGAGGTCGGGGATATAGCCGAGTCGTCATGGGTGGATGGAAACGCCATATATGGTGTTCAGATCTGGAATACGGGAAACTCACCGAACACATTCTATGTTGCACCCAAGGACAGGGCTTCTCTCAATGCGAAAGGATGGGACATACTGCTATCCTCCCAGAAAGACGGGCCTTATTCCAACAGTGCTGAAATACATGTGGCGGCCAACTCAAGTTCACTGGTATATGTGAAACTCATACCTCTGGCGGAAGTGCCATCATATCAGGTGGAGTTTTCACTGGTTTCTCAGAGTGAGAACGGAGCAAAGGAGGAAGCGACCCTCAACGCTTCGCTGCCTTCCATAGAGATAAAATCGGATATAACGGTGTCTGGTGAGAATGTAGCCCTGTGGAACCCCAAACCGATGGATATGACCCCGATATACTGGGCGATAGCTATCGTAGCAGCTCTGGCGGCGGTCTATGTGATCGGCAGGAAGAAGGGGGTAATACTATGAGAAAACTCGCATTGCTCATATCATTCGCACTGCTGTTCGCGGTCCTCTATGTCCCGGCCATATCTTATGCGGATACCACGGAGATAAGAACGGTCGTCAGCGGCCCTACGAAGGTGCTGGCAGGGGAATCCTACGATTATACGGTCACAATAATCGGAGCGCCGGATGCGAAACAGTGGGGATGTGAGGTAACAGTATCGGCAGGAGGATCCGCCAACCCGACGAACTACTCCTCCGACAGCAATGTCATCATGATACACATCACCGCTCCTTCGACGGCCGCATCCTTCACGATAAGCGTGAACGGAACAGCGGACATCGGAAACAGCACATATTGGAACAAGGTAGACTATCAGGTTAAGGCGGTGAGCGCAAACACAGTCTTCGTACCAATCTACAATGCGGGAGCGGTCAATGCAAAAAATGTGACCGTAACGCTGTATATCGATGATAAATATCAATACAGCACCACTGTCGATGTGGATGCGGGAAAAAGCACTACCGCCACGCTGAAATGGAACCCTCTCGACTTCTCGGACGGCGTACATACCATGAAGATAATCATAGACCCGAAGAGCAATCTGACATTCGAGGGCGGAAAGACCGTTCTCATTCAGGATGTCTATGTGGGTGAGGTAAAGGAGGACCATACCTCGACATGGATAGCCCTTGCCATAGTCTTTGCAGGTTCAGCCGTAATTGCTTTCATTATACACACGAGGAAGAAGAAGAGGATGCCTACGAGGAAGAAATGGTAGAACCGGTCGAGATACGTGAAGGACTTGCCAGAATACTCGTGCCCCCGTCAGATTGGAAGAAAGGCCCTAACAGTGCCGATGTCGAGGTCTTCTACAACCCTACCATGGAACTGAACAGGGACATCTCCGTTTCTCTTCTGGATGTCATCAAACCTAGAAGGGTATTGGACGGACTTGCAGCCTCGGGCATAAGAGGCATTCGTTTTTCTCTCGAGACATCCGCGCGAGAGGTCCACATCAACGACAGAGACCCGAAGGCCTATGCCCTCATCAAAAAGAACATCGAACTGAATAGAGCCGATGCGGTGGCACACAACGAGGACTTCAATGTGCTGGCCCGCTCCATGGGCTTTGACTATGTGGATGTTGACCCGTTCGGTACTCCGGTACCATTTCTGGAGAGCGCGATAATGTCGCTTTCACGCAGAGGCGTACTCGCCATAACTGCAACGGACACTGCGGTTCTCTGCGGTGCATATCCGAAGGTATGCAGGAGAAGGTACATGGCGAATCCGGTTCACAACCGGTGTATGCACGAGGCCGGGCTCAGAATTCTCATAGGCTATGCCGTAAGAATCGCTGCGACACATGACATAGGACTCAGACCCATACTGTCATATTCCGCGGACCACTATTTCAGGGCATATCTGAAGGTGGAGAAGGGTGCAACGAAGGCTGACAGAGCGCTCCAAAGCATCGGAACAATTTCATTCGACGGATTCTCGCTTAAGGAAGGAGCTGAGCATGGCCCCATGTGGCTCGGCCTACTGTTCGACATGGAAACCCTGAACAGCATGGAGGTGGAGGAGCATTTCGGAACGAAAAAGAGGATGGAAAAACTGCTGGCGCTCTGGAAAAGCGAGGCCGATATGCCGACATGCTTCCACGAGTCCCCTGAGATCGCATCTAAGCTGGGAATGTCCGTGCCCACCATGGAAAGAATACTGGAAGGACTGAGGGAGATGGGATACAGGGCGGAGCGCACGCATTTCTCACCCACCGCTTTCAAGACGGACGCATCCATCAAGGATATTTTCAGGGTCTTCGGGCACAAGTGATATATCCAGAACGCCATTGCGGGTCGTGAATGTAGCACCCGGTTCCGGACAGATAATCACCGCACCTCTGATATTGGGAGCGATTCTCATGGTGCTAACCATGCTTCTCGGCGGAGCGCTCTGGATACAATCTCTGCCGCTACTTCTGGGCGTGCTGGGAACGGCCTTCTTCCTCATATTTTTCCGGGACCCTGGCCGTGACATACCTGAGAAGGGCATAGTTTCACCGGCCGACGGTGTTGTCAGCCTGATAGATGAAAAGGATGGCGGAAAAAGGGTCGCTGTCTTCATGAACGTGCACAATGTGCATGTGAACCGCGCTCCGATATCCGGAAGGATACTGTCCGTTAAGCATGTTTCCGGCGGATATCTTCCGGCATACCGCAAGGATTCCGATAGGAACGAGCGCATGTACATCGAGATGCAGACCGACATCGGGAAGGTCACAGTAGTTCAGATAGCCGGAGTTATGGTGAGAAGGATAGTCACTTATGTTAAGCCGAGCGAACTGGTGGAGAAGGGGCAGAGGATAGGAATGATACGGTTAGGCTCAAGGGTCGATACCATAATGCCCGAAGGAAGGGTTAAGATTATAGTGAATGAAGGGGATAAGGTCAAGGCAGGTGAGACCGTAATTGCACTCCCCATTGAATAGACTTTCACCCGCGGACTACATCTCCGCGCTCAACGGCCTGTCGGGATTTCTGGCCATCTCATTCTTTTTCAGCGGTGAAATGGTCAAAGGCACCTTGATGATCTCCATGGCCGTACTTTTCGACGGACTTGATGGAATAGTGGCAAGAAGATACGGAGGCCCGCATGGAAGAGGGATGCAGGTGGATTCCCTTGCGGATGTGATATCATTCTGTGCGGCGCCCGCCGTCGCTTTATATGTGGTGTATCACGGCATCGGTTCCACGGCCATGTTTTCGGTCAGCATATTCGCCTCCCTGCTTTTTGTCTTTCTCGGAATCGTGAGGCTGAGCGCTTTTTCAAGGG
Source organism: uncultured Thermoplasmata archaeon (assembly GCA_964475625.1). Classification (GTDB taxonomy): domain Archaea; phylum Thermoplasmatota; class Thermoplasmata; order WALJ01; family WALJ01; genus JALTFR01. The sequence continues at coordinate 13,244 of CAYYXK010000030.1, forward strand.
AAGGATACTCTCTCTCCTATTTCAGGGGGCTGCCGACACCTTCCGCATCGCTCATCATCACATCTTCCCTGCTGATAATCGGAAAAGAAGCTCTCCCGGACAACTCATGGGCAGGTCTGCCTCTCGCTTTCGCAATGTCCGTATTAATGGTGTTGCCTCTGAAATATCCGAAGCCCAGAGGCCCTTTGGCAGTGGTATCCGCAATAATACTATTGATATTCATATCGCTCCTATCGATCTCCTTCTACACAGGGTACGGCTTCGCCCTCTACGGCTCCTTCCTCGTCCTGATAAGCACCTCCGCGTACATCATCGCAGGCCCGTTCTACTGCGGGAGGCACTGTCCTCCCAAAACGATATAAAGTATTTCTCAATCCACCGGTTGTGATATCATGGTAGAGACGATAGGAGACCTACTGAGAAAGCAGGCCGAGAGATTCCCCGAAAGAATAGTCGTTAAATTCGGGGAGCGCGAGATAACATACAAAGAACTGGATGATATGGTGGACCGCCTTGCATACGCTCTCTTCAAGATGGGAGTGAAAAAAGGGGACAAGGTCGGGCTCTGGATGCAGAACATACCCGAATGGGTTGTCGGATGGTTCGCAGTTCCGCGAATAGGCGGGGTTGTGGTGCCCATGGACACATGGTACAAGCCGTCCGAGGCGGAATACATACTCCAGCATTCGGAATCGGTCGCCGTGATAACCTCCGACGGGCACGGTAAGATAGACTTCATAAAGATGCTCGAAGATATAAAGACGAACCTGCCGGACCTGAAGAATGCGGTAATCGTCGGTGAAGCCCCAGAATGGGGGACCAAATTCGAGGACGCTCTGAAAATGGGCGAGGGATATGAAGAGGATGAGGCATACCGCGCCCGCCAGAAGGAGCTTGATCTGGATGACGTTACATTTATCCTTTATACATCCGGGACCACCGGAAAACCGAAGGGTGCTATGCTGACCCACTACAACATAGTGCAGAACGCACTCGATACCGCAACCACTCTGAGGGCAACGGAAGAGGACAGATATCTGGTCCAAGTGCCGTTCAGCCACTGTTTCGGCTGTGTGCTGGGAGTCACCGCCGCAGTCACCAGAGGCTCTTCGATAGTGCCGCTCCCGGTTTTCACTCCGGAGAACAGTCTGAAGGCCATACAGGACAATAAGGCGAGCATAGTGCACGGCGTGCCCACGATGTTTATACGCATGCTTGAGATATTGGACAGTGTGGATTACGACATGTCATCCATGAGAACCGGAATAATGGCCGGAGCGCCCTGTCCGGTGGATGTCGTCAAGGCCGTTAAGAAGGAGATGAACATGGATGTGCTCATAGCATACGGGCTTACCGAGGCATCGCCGGTCATAACCATGACGACCTTCGATGACAGCGACGAACTGAAGGCATCCACAGTCGGCAGGACAATACCCGGCGTCTGCGTGAAGATAGTTGACGAGGACAGGAAGGAGGTCCCCATCGGAGAGATGGGAGAGCTGGCATGCCGCGGATACAATGTCATGAAGGGATATTACAAGAGGCCGGAGGCGACAGCGGAGGCCATAGACGAAGAGGGCTGGCTCTACACCGGAGACCTCGCCACGGTGGACAAGTACGGTTATGTGAAGATAGTCGGAAGGAAGAAGGAGATGATAATCGTCGGCGGTTTCAATGTATATCCCAGAGAGATAGAGGAGTTCATCCGCGAATTCGACAAGGTGCAGGATGTTTCCATGGCCGCGGTTCCCGACAGGGAGCTCGGAGAGGTCGTGGGAGCAGCCGTGATACCGAAGGAAGGGGTCACCATAGACCCTGTGGAGATAGTGGACTTCTGCTACGGGAAGATAGCGAGCGCAAAGGTTCCCCGCTACGTGATAATCGTTGACGAGCTTCCGATAAGCGGAAGGGGAAAGGTTCAGAAGTTCCGCCTGACCCAGATATTCAAGGAAAAACTGGAAAAGGGCGAGATAGAGAAGCTTACACCCACCGCTGTGAAGAATAAGAAAAAATAAACCTCTTTTCACACATTCTCCATTTTTTGAATGCCGTATGTTTTTACGAACTCTTCGCTAATTTCGACCCTCAGTTCCTCAAGAAGTTTCCTGTTTATCCGGTTCTCAGGACCTATCCCAATCTCAACGACATGCGGGTCGGCCATGGTCGCATACCACACTCTTATCCTGAAATCGGCCGTGGGAATGGTGAAATAGGTAATCCAGAGGGTCAGGGTTCGGTGAGTCTCTTCTTCGGTGAAAACATATCCCTTTGACCTGAGAAAGTTCCTGACGAGTTCCAGCACCTCCTCTCTTCTGAGGCGGGGATCCTGCAGTCCCGAGAAATACCACCCATCCTTTTTTATGTCCATCTGCCTCAGCTTCAACACAAAGAGTATTGCCGCTATGGCGAGTATGCCGGTGGCACACACGGCATTTCCCAGGATATCTTTCTCGGGAAGAAGCGTATCCACCATTAAGAAGAACATAATCCACAGGAATAGTAAAAAAGCCGTGCCAATCAGCAATTTCTTTCTTTTCATTCCTTTTTCATCGTATTTCTCCCATTCGTTTCTCAGAAGCATATCTATTCTTTCGGCCATTCAAGCATCTCCTATATCATTAAGAAAATCATACTATCTATATAAAACTTTCTCTCGATGGGAATTTTAATGATCATACGGTTCAACGATCTTTCTTCTGATCTCTTGCCGTATCTCTCCGATAATCCCCTCGTTCATCCTGCTTCTCGGTCCGATCCTTATGAGGGCCACCTCTCCGGAGACATAGGCATGTATCGAAAAATCCGCACCGTCCGGGATGATATGTCTCCCGAGCAGCTTTCTCCTCTCCTCAATGACATATCCCGCGTCTCTCAGGACATCCCTTATCACACCCAGAATGGCCTCATCTTCAAGGGACTTTCCCGTAATGGCCAGCTCATACCATCCTATCCTGTTGATCTGCCTCTTCCGGGCCAGAAGGAGGAATCCGGCAACCAGAACGGCCACCGAGATGTCATAGACGAGTACGGTGCCGAAGCCCATGAAAGGGAGCAGGATGACGAATGACATGGAAAAGAGGAAGGCCAGTGCTGCGGAGAGCAGCAGTGCGATATCCCGGAAACTCAACCTGTTCTTCGATATATACTCCCAGTCGCTTATGTATTCAATGCCCTTTTCAGACACCCCTCTCATCACCCCAGATGATCTTGTGCAGTTGAGGAAGCACCCGGACATCAATCCTGTCATTTATGACTCTCTCAGCCAGCCATTTCAGATTCGTTCCTCCGAGGGGCTGGAATACGGGCTCGCATAGTATCCTGTGGCTTTTCAGAAACTCCTTTGCGTATTCATAGTCCTTTTCATCCGCTATTACGAATTTCAACTGGTCCTTTTCCGCAAGATATCTCATGTTGGATTCCAGCATCTTATTTTCCTCGCCGGACGAAGGTGTCTTCCAGTCCATGCTGATGAGCACCCTTTCATCAATGCCGTTTATCGGAAGCGAGCCGTTGGTCTCCAGGACGATGTCATAGCCCTTTGAGAGAAGGGCGTCCGTGAGCGCACGGACTTCTTTCTGAAGCAGCGGTTCCCCCCCGGTTATGCACGCCCGCTTTATGCCATGCATATCGGTATTTTTCACCACATCCTCAATGCTCATCTCCTCTCCTTCGTCGAAAGCGTACCCTGTATCGCACCATTTACATCTGAGGTTGCAGCCGGTCAGTCGTATGAACACCGTTGGAAGGCCGATTTCCTTTCCTTCACCCTGTATGCTTAGGAATATCTCGTTCACCAGCATATCAGGTACCTCCTTTCACACATATCTCCGTGAACCGCAGGGTCCGGCCATCCGGACGGCATCTTTCAGCATACACAAACACCCATCGCAAAGCGATTAAAAAGCTTATCGTTATTCAAAGAAAATCTTTAAATACTCTTTTCCGTATATCCTTACGGTGGATTCATGGTAAAAAAAAACATACTGTCATCGATGAAAAACACATATGCAAGATATAAGGTCATAGCTCTGATATCGATTTTCATAATGACATCCTACGGTCTGGGTTCTCTTGTCTCCGGAAGCCCACCCGTAGCCAGACTAAGTCCTTCCGACATAACTGTTTCCCCGGGAGAAACCGTAACATTTGATGCCAGTGGAAGCGAGAGAGCAAATATCTATTCATGGAATTTCCATGACGGATCACCTACGGAATCGGGAAAGGGTATGAGCACTGTTGAACACTCATTCAGCACCGAAGGTACATATCACATAACCCTGTTCGTAAACGCCACAAACGGAAAGATGGATATGGCCACATCCATGGTAACCGTCAGGAACTTGGCACCCATGATTATTCTGAACCATGATTCCACCGATATTGACGAAGATGAAGAAATCATGTTCAACGCATCCGAATCCTATGATCCCGACGGTTCGATAGCATCATACGAATGGGATTTCGGGGACGGATATAAAGGGTATGGGGGGAAGATAGTCCATACATACA
>CAYYXK010000031.1:0-17444 GCA_964475625.1 uncultured Thermoplasmata archaeon
CCTATGCTGTCCCAGCCGCAGCAAGCTGCGGGGTATATTAATTAAATAAAATAATAAATGATGTTTCATGGTTAAGTATTAAGTACGCAGTCGCAAATAGCCAAGAAAATAAGGAAATATATAATCGGTTTATAAAAAAATATATGCATTTAGAACATAAATACAAAACGGATTGGGAAGGTATAGAATCAGCCATAATCGAAGCTCGAGTACTACATAACACGATAAAAAACATATATGTTAGCATAAAAAATCTTGAAACTAAAATAAAAAAAGACATTGACGACAAAGGCGATCCTGAGATATATAAAAAAGAACTGGCGGAACTAGAAAAATCTAAAGAATTCTTGGAAAAAGAAGCATACGGAGAATCATGGAAACATATCCTAGAAGCAGGAAAAACCTATAATCAAACCAAAGAAAAAATATTTGAAAAGGAACAGAGAGAAAAAGGTTTCAAAAAATACAATGGGAAATGGATGACCCCGTCTGAAATTAGCAAACTCAAAGAAGAAGAGAGAAAAAGAAAAGAAATGGAATTAGGGATTTCAAACAATTTTGCGTACATGGACCCGTATGAGTTCGAGGAGTTCATAGCTAAATTATTCCGAGCAATGGGATACAGTGCCCACAAAACCCAGAGTACTGGCGATTATGGAGCGGATGTGATAGCGGAGAAGGGAGAAGAAAAAATCGTTGTTCAGGTGAAAAAATACCATGACGGCAATCCTGTGAATGCAATTGACATACAAAAAACCTTGGGATCAGCAGTTTTCTACGGGGCGTCCAAAGTCATACTTGTAACTACGAGTAGATTTACAAGACAGGCAGTGCATATGATTGAGGAAAACAAAGGAAGAATAAAGATAGAATTGTGGGACAAAGACACATTACATAGTATGATAAGACAGTATATGATAGAGTAGTATCATATAGTAAATAGTAGTACTTCTAAAATGATGAAGTACTTTTTTTCCTTATGAAGAAGTATTTTCAAACAAAAAGTAAAAGTACTTTTATAGGAAAACGTTAAATAGGAGAGGCAGGCTATATAGGTGGTGGTCTAAATGAGCGAAGTTCGAATATGGATAAAAGGAAAAAATAAATATGTTGGTTCCATGATACGGGGCCTAGCAACACAGATAGGCGGTACACAAACAGCAACTGGGAATAAAACAGAAGTCTTGGAGAAAAACGGCTATTTTACATTCAAATTCTCCAAAGAGTCCCATGCTGATGATTTCAAAGCACTTTCAAAGAAATATCTTGGAGAATACATCGAAATACCAGAGTAAGCCTAAACCCTTTCTTTTTATTTTATATGTTCTTTTTTCCTCTTTCCCCACAACCTTTATGTTCATGCAGTTCTGTCGGTACTTAAAAGCCAATGGAGGCATATCATGTACGAGGCAAGATTTCACGGAAGAGGCGGTCAAGGTGCCGTCACAGCTGCCAACATCCTCGCGGCAGCGGCCTATTCCGAGGGGAAGTACTCTCAGGCATTTCCCATATTCGGTGTGGAGCGCAGAGGTGCTCCCGTGGCCGCATTTTTGAGGATAGATGAGAAGCCGATAGACATAAAGTTCCAGATATACGAGCCGGATGCCGTCATCATACAGGACCCCAGCCTTCTCGAGGTAAAGGAGGCCAATGTGAGAGGCGGTTTGAAACCTGGCGGCATAGTGCTGGTGAACACGAAAAAGGAGCCGTCGGAACTGGATTTCGGCGATGCGAAGGTCTATACCATCGATGCTACCGGAATAGCGCTCGAGAACAGACTGGGGACTCAGACCAACCCGATAGTGAACACGGCGATAATCGGTGCCTTCGTCAGGGCGACCGGGACGATATCACTCGAGGCTGCGGTCAAGGCGGTACACGAGCTTTCACCCGCGAAGAGAGATGAGAATGTCGCTGCGGTCAAGGCGGCCTATGAGAGAGTTAAGGGGGTATGAAGATGGACAAGATAACACTTGGAGCGGTCAATACGGAGCCCGGAAGTTCCCTGAACTATAAGACAGGCTCGTGGAGGACCATGAAACCGGTTCTGACACCTGAGAACTGCATATTCTGCAATATGTGCTGGCAGTACTGCCCGGACAGCGCGATAGAGCCTGCCGACCCGAAGACGAAGAAACCGATAGTGATCGACTACGACTACTGCAAGGGCTGTGGAATATGCGTGCAGGAATGCCTTGCTAACAAGAACACGAACCTGAAGGATGCACTGGCGATGGTGCCCGAGGAGAAGTGATAAAATGGGAGTGAAACAGGTAGTAAAGGGAAACTTCGCAACTGCGGTTGCGGCAAAACTGGCAAGGGTTGATGTGGTCCCGGCATATCCGATAACACCTTCGACGCTCTTTCCCGAGCAGATATCGCAGTATGTCGCGAACGGAGAGATGGATGCCGAACTGCTTCTGACCGAGTCGGAACACAGCGCGATGAGCGCTGCCATAGGTGGGAGTGCGGCAGGTGCAAGGGTCGCAACAGCTACGGCATCACAGGGACTCAAGCTTATGAGCGAGATGCTCTTCATAGCCTCCGGAATGAGGCTTCCGATAGTGGCCGCAATAGGGAACAGAGCGCTCTCCGGCCCGATAAACATCTGGGCGGACCATTCGGACACTATGGCAGAGAGGGATTCGGGCTGGCTCCAGTTCTATGCCGAGAACAATCAGGCCTCACTTGACCTCATGCTTATGGCGTTCAAGATAGCGGAGGACCACAGGGTTCTTCTGCCTGCCATGGTCGGACTCGATGCGTTCGTCCTTACTCATACGATGGAAGGTGTTGATGTACCCCTGCAGGAAGAGGTGGACGAGTTCCTTCCGAAGTACGAGCCGATATACACGCTCGATATCAACAATCCCATGACATTCGGCTCATTCGGAACTCCTGCCCACTATACCGAGTTCAAGTACCAGCAGTGGGAGGCTATGAACAATGCCAAAGAGGTCATAGACGAGGTTTTCGCAGAGTTCGAGAAGAAGTTCGGAAGAAAGTACGAGAAGGTGAGGGAGTATAAGACCGATGATGCCGATATCATCTTCGTAACGATGGGTTCCGTGAGCGGAACCGCAAGGGCCGCAGTTGACAGGCTCAGAGAGAAGGGGATGGCAGCGGGAGTTGCCGAGATCGTAGTGTTCCGTCCGTTCCCGTTCGACAGGATAAAGGAAATCGCAAAGAAAGCAAAGCTCCTTGCAGTATTCGACAGGGCGGTTTCCCAGGGATTCGCCGGACCAGTCTTCGGAGATATGTCCGGAGCCTTGGCAAATGTCGGGAACAGACCCCTTCTAATGGACTTCATAATAGGACTCGGAGGAAGGGACATAACCTTCGCTGACTTCGATGAGATGGCGGAGAAGGCGAAGAAAGCCCTTGATGCCGGAAAGGTTGAACAGGAGGTCAACTGGGTGAATCTCAGGACCGAACTTCTCGGAGGTGCATAAAATGGCAAGTGAGGAACTGTTCGTATCAGGACACAGAGGATGTGCGGGCTGCGGTATGGCAACGGCTGTCAGAATGGTCCTCCAGGAGGCAGGCCCCAACACGGTAGTGGCCAACGCAACGGGATGCCTTGAGGTCATGACCACGGGATATCCCGAGACATCATGGAAGATACCGTGGATACACGCGGCCTTCGAGAATGCGGCAGCGGTGGCATCCGGAGTGGATGTTGCCCTTAAAAAGCTCGGAAAGAGGAATGATGTGAACATACTGGCATTCGCAGGCGACGGCGGAACCTTCGACATAGGATTTCAGGCGCTCTCCGGTATGCTTGAGAGGGGGCACAACATAACATATGTGGTCTTTGACAATGAGGCCTATATGAACACCGGAATCCAGAGATGCTCTTCAACCCCTCCGTACGCATCGACCACGACATCTCCGGCAGGGAAGGTCATACCCGGAAAGCAGGGAAGGAAAAAACCGATAGCCAACATCGTGGCCGCCCACGACATCGCATACACCGCAACGGCTACCATCGCATACCATGGAGACATGAAGAAAAAGGTGAACAAGGCCCTTCAAGTGAATCGTGAAGGCAAGGGTCCGGCTTTCATACATGTGTTCTCACCGTGCCCGACTGGATGGAGATATCCCAGCGACCTCACGGTGGAACTCTCCAGAATGGCCGTGGATACCGGAATATTCGTGCTCTGGGAGCAGGAAGGCGGTGATCCGAGGAACAGGAAGGTCACATGCCCGCCTCCGGCGAAAAGGAAACCCGTGGAGGAGTACTTCAAGCTTCAGGGAAGATTCAAGCACCTTCTCAAGATGCCGGACAAAGTGGCGGAGATACAGAAAGAAGTGGACGAGAAGTGTGCCGATTTCGGCATATAAACCCTTTTCTCATTTTTCTTAAAAAAAAGTAAAGTTGTTAATGGGTTTGGGTTTCAGGCTGTGTTCATTCCTCTTCTTCCAGCAGATCGGAGATGTCGTCGGTGTCATCGCCTCCTTCTTCGGCAGTGTCCTCAACCTCGTACTCCTCATCTCCGGAATCATCTTCCACCGTCTCCTCAACCTCTTCGGTCTCGACGGATGATTCGGCGGCCATAGTGGTTTCCGATTCCTTTCTATTGCGCGTTGCCGCCAGATAGCCTATTACCGCAAGCAGCAGCACGATTATGAGTATGAAGAGCAGGTTGTAATCTGATGTCGTGTTCCCTCCGGGAGATATAGTGCCCTGAGATGGTTCTATGTCTGCGCTCAGATCCGCTGTTCTGGCCGTGTTCCCTGCCATGTCCTCCGCCACTGCGTGGTATGTTATTCTGCTTCCGGAAGGCACGGTTATCTTTCCGGTGTATGTTCCTCCGTTCGTGCCACTGAGGAGTGCTCTGTACTCGGTCCCGTCATCCGCGGTGTATACGACATAGACTATTGCCACTCCACCGTTGTCCTGTGCATATATGCTGAAGGAAATCGTTTCTCCTTCCTTCACATCTCCGCTGATGGTCAGGTTGCCCAGGGTCGGCTGGGTGGTGTCCTCTCCCGGAGGCGGGATTATGCTGAGACTGAGCTCATCGATGGAATTCCAGTTCATTGAGCTATCTCTTGCCGATATTATATAGTGCAGTGTCGTGGCTCCAAATGGCACTATGAGCGTATATGTCCATTCCGTATCGTATGTCATGCTCATGTTCTGATGGGTTCCGTTGTCAAACCAATATTCCACATAGGCCGCGGATACCTCGACATTGTCCGTGACAACCGCGGATATGGTGAACTCGCTTCCTTGAACAGGTGTGCCCGATGTGGCGTCCGTTATCTGCGGCGGTACGGTGTCGACGGACTGCTCCTCCACGGCCAGCGTCCTCTCGGTGGTGTATGCGCCGTTTTCCGAGTTGTCAGATGCCCTTATTATATAATGCAACTCGGATGCGTCCGCGGGAACACTTATGGTGAGCTCCCAGCTTCCTCCGTTGTCCGTCATGCTCGCATTTGTGTGGGTTCCGTTGTCGAACCAGTATTCTACGCTAACATCCGCGACCTGTACATTATCTGTTACTATGGCGGAGAATGTGAAAGGTCTTTCGAGTATGGGTATCGATGTGGTGGTATCCGCTATCATGGGTGGCTCCTCGTCCACCGGTTCAACCGTCGCAAGAGTTGTCTCTCCTGTGACAGCCGTGTTTCCCGCGGAATCGCTGGCATTGAACACATAGTGCAACTCGGAGGCATAGGTCGGTATATGCAGGAAGAATACCCAGACATTGCCAATCTGCGTCATATTCGCTGTTTCATGTCCCCCGTCATCGAACCAGTACTCCACGGTAACGGATGTGACGCCTATATTGTCATCGGCCTCCGCTATCAGGGTGAAGGTGTCTCCCTGTATAGGTGCCCCTATGGTCGCATCGGAGAGCACAGGTGCGTCGTTGTCCGTGACATTTACAGCCACCTCAGCACTCATGACGTAGTTCCCGGCCACGTCCGTGGCATTGAAGAGATAGTGCAGTGTTCCGATGCGGTCGAATGGCAGGGTTATCGTGGCAGAATACATTCCGCTGTTCCCGCCCATAACGACCTCAAGGGCTTCCTCTCCGTCGAACCAGTACAGCACTACCACCGAATCCACGCCGCTGAAGTCGTCGGTGACATTCACACGGAATGTGAAGGGGTCGCCAGTGGTTCCGGCGGTGTCGGATGTGTCGTTGCATATCACCGGTGGCGTGGTGTCCTCCATCGAGATGGTCTTTATCGGACCATTGAACCAGTTGCCGGCGGCATCCACTGTGGTGAAGTAATAGCTGAGTGTGGTGTTGTCCGCATAGGCTCTGGTGATGGTCGCGGTGTATGGCCCCGTACCGCTCATGCTTATGTTGGTCGGGCTCTCGGTGTTGAACATATAGACCACATAGACACCGGTGACTCCGATGTTATCGGATATCGTCATATTGAATGTATATGATGGTGAGGTCAGAACTCCGGGTGAATTGTCCACCAGTCCCGACGGCGCATCGTTGTCGCGCTCAGGGAAGGAACTCGTGTTGCCTGTTGCCGTGTTTCCCGCAAGGTCCGTGGCGACGAAATAGTATTCCACGGTTCCCACATAGTTTGATGCAAGGTTCATGGTGTATTCCCATGTTATATTGTCGGAGGATGACATCACTGCGCTCTGATAAGCACCTGTGCCATAGCGGCAATACACGGTCACATAATCGATGCCGATGTTATCCGTCGCGTTGACCCGGAATGTGAAGGGGTCTCCGGTGGTTCCGGATGTGTCCGATGTGTCCTCGCCCAGAACGGGTGGGTCAGTGTCCGTCAGTAGGATATACACGTCCTTGCTGGAATCTATCGGGGTCGGGTCAGGGCTAAGATATCCTGTCAGCCCACCCTTTGTCCCTGTCATGTTGTAGTAGTTGTACTGCTCTATTATTCCGGTGATGTTCTGCCTGTATTCGCGGAGCATGAGCGTCTTCTGTCCGTTGCCGTCCACGGTGAAGTTGTTCCAAAACACCGTTGGGGCCGAGAGGTTCGAGACGGATCTCACCGAAGCATAGGGGACTCCATTGCCGGTCTGTGTTATGACATTCACGGTTATGTACCAGCCTATGTCCAGCACGGAGTCGTTGTCCTGGAACAGCACGTTGGACTTGTCAAATGTGTCGTCCACCATGAATACGTGGGCCGCGTTGGTCATGTTTATATCCCATGAGCTCAGGGAAACGAAGGAACTGCTTCCCACGGTCAAGTCGCTTCCACTGGAATAGATTCCCTGATCATATCCTGAGAAGGAACATCTCTCGAAGGTCGCCGCACCGTTTGTCGCGAATATCCCGTTCGTTGAGTTGGCTGGGCCGCTTTGTGTGAATCTCACATCGTGTATCCAGACTTTCGGCTCAGTGCTTATCGTATCTGACCAGAGATATGTTCCATTGCCGGAGTTGAAGGTGGAATCATACACCTCGATGCCGCCCCAGACCTGAGTGCCACCTGCGTAATTCCGTGGATTCCTGTCACCCCTTAGGTAGAGTCCCCAGTTGCTCGCCGTTACATCGTTGTCATAGGCATATGTTCCGGGGATTTTCGCATATGCATTGTCGCTTGTCACTCCGCAGCTGTGATACTCGATATCCAGACCGATGTATGAGTCCGTGACCGTGTTGTCATGGATGAAAATGTCGTCAGCTGACAGATTCGAGGAGTCCTGATTAGAATACGCAAACCCATAGATATAAAGATATATACCGACACCTCCTGTGTCGTTCGCAGTCACCGTGTTACCGCTGATATCCAGCGCACCGATGGTTACTGTTGAGTGGTCATACATCTCATAACCCGTATAATCAATCTCCGCATAGAGGCCGTCATATGCATCCATGGTGTTGTTCCTGACAAAAACATCGCCGATTTGCGCCCATGAATCATAGTACATGTTGGCACCCACATAGTAAGATTCCATGTAGATTCCCTCGGTTGCTGCGGCGATGTTATTTCCCTCCAGATAGCTGTCGCCCACGATCACATAGCTGGACGAAGTGGAATAGCTGCTCTGATCAAGCTCGTATCCTATATAATATAAATAGAATTCTATACCCGCACTCTGGTTAGAGACAACTGTATTGTAAGACACGACATAATCGCCGAATATGGCAGCACTGAAATCATACACATATATCCCGGCATCATCGGCACCGGTGCAGATACCGGCTTTTCCCGACCCGTCCGAGGAGACATCGTTATGGGTGATGACGGCATCTCCCACCTCAAGGCGTGCATTTTCGTATAGAGCATAACCGAAGGAATACCACCACCACGAATATATGCCATAACCATCGGCAGCGGTTATTGTATTATTTAGTATATAGTTGGTTCCGATACGGGCCTGAGAGCCGTAGTACATATATGCGCCGAGTTCGTAGGGTATGAAGTATATGCCGTCCTCGCCAGCGGCGATGTCGTTGTTGTTGATCTCCACATCGCCCATCTCAAATATGGAGTAGTCGTCCATGTCATAGCCCACATATGAGAAGTCGTCGAAGTATATGCCAGCACCTCCGGACAGTATGGTGTTCTCGTTGAAAAGGAAGTCGTGGAATATCGCTTCGCTGTTGTCGGACATGTAGGCTCCCATTTCATACACATCCACTTCGATGCCGTTTCCGTTGCCGGATGTGTTCGTCCGGATGGTGTTTCTGCATATCTCCACATCGCCCATCTCGAAGTAGGAGTTATCATACATCTCGTAGCCGAATTCATAGATGGAATCCATGTCCATGCCGGCATTACCTGCTCCGGTGGTGTTCACATCGTTATCGTTCATCTGGAAGTGGCCGAAATAGGCTTCGGAGCTGTCATACATGCTGTATCCCCAGTATTCGTTGTAAACATATACGCCCGCATCCGTCGAATGCATCGTGTTGTTGTTGAACTCGAAGTCTCCGAAAATCGCAACGGAACTGCCGTACATCTCCTCGGCGAGATCCTCCAGATAGTCGAAGTAGAACGCATATCCCGACGCGTTGGTGACCGTGTTCCAGTTGAAGAGGAAGTCGCCGAATGTCGCATTGGACCGGTCGTACATGTCGTATGCCAGGTAATAGAAATAATCGGGGTACATGGCGTCCGACGAGGAGTTAATGGTGTTGTAGCACATCTCGAAGTTCTCCATCTCGAAGGTGGACGAACCGTACATCCTCTCTGCCATGTCGCCGAAGTATTCCATGTATATGCCGATACCCGTCGAATCTATGCTGTTCCCGTTGAACTGCACATGCCCCATCGATATATGGCAGGCGCTCGCCTGAGGTTCTCCGGCCCACCAGTCATAGGAAAGAGAGTATCCCCAGGCGTACCAGTCCTCTACATATATCCCTTCTCGTCCGGAGTTTATGGTGTTCCCGTTCACCTCGAAGTCACCGAAGACCACGGTTGCGAAGTCCATGAGATATGCACCGTTGTAGTCCCACTCGGAGAGGTATATTCCATGTCTTCCGGTAGTTTTATTCGTGGTCACCGTGTTGTTATTCACGAGCACATCACCGAACTCCGCATAGCTGTTTCCCATATTTCTATAGCCGTTCGCTTCCCAGTAATCGAAGTATATACCGTAACTGGTATTCGACGAAACATCGTTATCGGTAAAGATGAAGTCTCCAATGTGGGCTTCGCTGTCCCCGCCCATATAGACGCCGTTTTCATAGATCTCCATATACATACTGTAACTGGCATTGGTCACAAAGGTGTTGTGTGAGGTTTCCGTATGGCCCATCGACACATAGCTGCTGTCGTACATGTCATAGGCAATGTAATCATAGTAGAGATAGTACGCCGGCCTTGCCTCTGCCCTAACATCATTGTACATGATGAAGTTATTTCCTCCCGTAACTCTGCTGTTATCGTACATCTCTTCTCCGATGTCGTAGTAGTCGAATTCCAGCCCATATATATCTACACCGATGTTATTATACATAATGTTCCAGTCATGGAGTATGAGTTCGGCGTTGCCATAGAGCGAGTAGCCGCACTCTCCGGGGCCCGTGTAAATGCCGTACCTTCCGGTGATATTGTTCCGCACAATGTTCCATGTTCCGAAAGTAGCAAAGGAATCGTCGTACATCTCCTCGGCGCACTCATAAATATAGGAATCTATGCCATATCCCCAAGAGCTCGGGTCGGTCGAGAGCGTGTTGCCTGTCATATTCACTGTGCCGAGCGACCAAACGGTATGGTTGTACATGAAATAGCCACTATCTTCAATTTCTAGGCAAATCGCATCGCTGTTGCTGGAGTTGAAGTCGTTCCGATCTATGTTTATGTTTCCGAATCTGAAGGAAGAAGTGTTATACATATGGTATCCGGCATAGTCCATGTAGAGATAGAATGATTCCGAAGAACTGCCGATATGGTTCCCTGTTGCACTTATGCCCTCCATGTTCACCGAGGTAGTACCGTAGAGGTACTGGGTGTTTTCTATGTTGATCCCGATCCCGCTGCGGGTAGTTGTGTTTATCCAGTTGTCATCTATGCGTATCTGTCCCACGGATATGACTGAGTCCGGCAGAGGGTGATCGAACTGTATGCGGCTGAAGCCTATCCCCCGCCCCCCTGCTTCGATATGGTTCCGATAGATGCTCATATCGCCGATGTCCATGGAGCCTTCTCTATAGTGGTATATGTCCACATAGATTGCGTCGCGGTCCGTATAGAAGAGATTGTCGTGGATGTCGAAACCGCCGGCTTTGGCGTAAATTCCCGGCATCCCGGTATTGGTGATGTTCAGGTTCAGTATCTCCACGCCTTCCGAAACTATGGCGAATGACGGTCCGCTGCCGTTCCCGTTTACCACAGGTAGGGGAGAGACGACTCCCATTATATGGACGGCTTTGTCCACCAGTACGCTCTCATTGTGCAGGCCGCCGTATATCCAGAGATGGTCTCCCAGATTTGCCATCACCACTGCGGGCTGTATTCCAGAGTACCAGAGCTGCTGGTCGTTGTTCCAGACCTTCCGGAGGTTTATGGTGATGTATACGCTCTTGGAACTGTCGAGTAAAACGGGCTCCGAGCCGTAGTTTACTCCGTCATCTGCATAGACATTATAAGGCGAATAATAGTTCTTTTTTGTCCAGTTCTGCACATATTCCCTCAGAATCAGCGGTCCCACATGCCCGCCGGAATCCGTCGTCCCTACGGAGAAATACTCTCCCTGCCTATCCGTCAGGTTAACCCATGCTCCTGAGACCGGTATGCCGCCGGAATCCCTGACATAGGCATCCAGATACCACTCCACCGTGAGATTGCTGGGTTCGTCGATGACATATGTCTGATCTTTGTTGAATGTGCTATTTCGAAGAACCGGATGAGAATTTCCGCTCACATAGACATCATCCGGGACATCTCCCCATATCTGAGAGTCAAGAAGCAGGGGTGACGATCCGTTAACACAGACGAGCCCCTGCAGCGAGTTGTGCATATTCACGTATGATATGGAGGGACTGGAATTGTCCAGATATATTGCGATATCTCCGTAACCGGAGATATCGCTTACAGCCGGGTCGAACGAGACATCATTGTTCGGCGAATCTTTCATGTAGATGCCTGCTGCGAGATAGTTGTTGTATGTCTGATTGATCTCTTCCTGACTTAGAGCCCGGTTGTATATCCATACATCGTCTATTCTGCCATCGAAGTATCTTCCACCGCCATAGACGAAGTCTCCTCCGATGGACACGGGATTCCAGTTAGCCTGTCTTGTCCATGGGGGTGTGCCCGATGTGTCGAGGACGCCGTTGACATATATCATTGCCGTATTCCCCTGCATCACCGCCGCCACATGATACCACTGCCCGGCGGTGAGCGGTGTGCTGCCGGTTACATCGCAGAAATCGATGGTGTTATACGGGGCGTTCGGGCTGAGTCTGAGGGTGAATCCGTTCGCGCTGGCGCTCTGATATTTTCCCACGATGCCGCCGAATCTCTGGAACGTATCCGCATTTATCCATGCTTCCACGGTCATGTCGCCCGTGAGGTCGAGAGCGCTGCTGTCCGGAACGTAAACCCAGTCGTTTACACCGTCGAAATCCCCTGCTCTCCCGATGTATCCGTCGGCGGTGGTGTCAGCGCCGTTTTGTGCATGTCCATCGTGTCCGTTCCCTGAGGAATCTCTGACCTCTCCCCATGCACCGGTCCAATGATGCTCGTCCAGCCTCCAGTAGGCAACGAGACCGTTGTATTTGTTGTTTCCAAAGGTTATATCGTTGTTATAGATCGTGTTGTTATCGGCGTTATCCATGTAAATGCCATCATAGGCAGATATCGTGTTGTTTGAAATGCGGTCGCCCATACTTTCGGCAACATATATTCCGTAGTCACAGTTGGACATGGTATTGGCAAGAATCGTATTGTAAGATGCGTTTTCGATATGCACGCCCTCCCCACTGTCGAAACTGTTGTTGGCGATGTAGTTCCCGTTGGAACCGTCAATAATGCCTATACCGCCCATTGTATTTCCATAGAAGGTGCTGTTCTCCACCTTCGCATTGGAGGCACCGAAGAAGACCATTCCCGCAGGGCAGTCGGTGAAGGTCCCGTTGAAGATGCGCGCTCCGTCTGCGAGAATCACAAGGCCCGGCTCGGTGTCGTTCCAGCCACAGTCTCTGATCGTACTGTCGGTTATCGTAAGTGAAGCTCCGCCGAGAACATGGAACCAGTATGCCGCAGTACCGTTGCTCTGAATCACACTGTTGTTCCGGATTATCAGAGTGCCTGTGGAATTGACCTGTATACCCCGTACTCACCGTCAAACGAATTGTTGAACTGGACGATTGTGTTGTCGGTCACATTCACGGTCCCGGCATCGATGTACCAGTTCCCAGACATATTTACCCACGAAGGGTCTATGGTCAGCCTCGCGTTATCCACAAGGAGGTCGCCGTAGAGTGAAAAATGAGAATCCACAAAGGATATGTTCTTCCCCAATATGCTCATATCTGAGTATATCTTCCCCTCTATGTTCAGGGAATCTCCGTCCGATGCGGCATCTATCGCCGACTGGAAGTCAGTATAGTTGACTCCCGTATTGAGATTCTTTATGAGAACATCCGAAACTATCGAAGGGCTCGGTGTGAGATCCCTTTCGTAGTAGAGCATTTCGACATCCCTGTTGGAAAGGGACATCGTCTCCGGTAGGGAAACCTGCTGATTCAAGGCGGGAGCATCCACCGACCCGGCCCTCTCATCAATAAAATTCTGATGCGAGAAATCCTCCCGAGATACACGAGGATTGCTTTCCCTCCTCAAAGGAGACGAATCGAGCTCGGGATGAGTATCCCCTCTCTTTTTCACATGATCACTTCCTTCGACAGGCAGGTCTACGGGAGAGTCATGCTGGCCAGCCACATCATGACCCTGTTCAATATTCTCCTTGTTCACATCCGTGCCTGCGGGTGCAGGAATCCCCATAACCACACTTATACTGCTCAGCACCATGAGCGCCAGTACAAAGACGCTCGTGATCTTTTTAATGCTTGCATTCATAACAACACCATCCTGTTCCCGTCTACTGATTGTTGGTATTTAAGGGTTCATTATATTGTGATTGTTGCATTATATTAATGTCGCTTTTCGTCATAATTTTTTACATATATAATAGGATTTATCACAAACGGAATCTGCCATTGGAACAGTAAGGTGTAAATATGTAAGAGGGTTCATGCCTTTTTCATGATAGACAGGAAGGTCATACTTGAAAACCTCGAGAAGTACGATAGGGAGAAAATAAAGGTGGGTGTTATAGCATCACACTCCGCTCTGGATACCTGCGACGGTTCCGTGGACGAGGGATTCCGCACGGTTGCCTATGCTCAAAGGGGGAGAGAGAAAACATATGCCGAGTATTTCAGGGCAAAGCGCGATGAGAATGGCCGCGTCATACGCGGAATGGTGGACGAGACCGTGGTTCTGGATAAGTTCAAGGACATTCTGAAGATTCAGGACAGCCTGATAGATGACAATGTGCTGTTCATACCGAACCGCTCATTCACATCATACATAGGAATAGATGCCGTTGAGAATGAGTTCCATGTCCCCATGGTGGGAAGCCGCAACCTTCTGAGAAGCGAGGAAAGGGGCGACCAGCGTGACTATTACTGGATACTCGAAAAGGCAGGGCTCCCGTTCCCCGAGAAGATAGAGGACCCAAAGGATATAGACGAGCTTACCATAGTGAAGCTGCCCCACAAGGTCAAGAAACTGGAAAGGGGATTCTTCACCGCGGCATCATACCATGAATACAGGGAAAAGGCGGACAATCTTCTGAAACACGATGTGATAACCGAGGAAGCCCTTGAAAATGCAAGGATAGAGCGCTATGTCATAGGCCCTGTCTTCAACTTCGACTTCTTCTACTCTCCCATAGAGGACGAGATGCCAAAACTGGAGCTGCTCGGAATAGACTGGAGGTTCGAAACATCCTTGGACGGACATGTCAGGCTTCCGGCACCACAGCAGATGACCCTGCCCGAGCACCAGCTTGTTCCGGAGTACACGGTCACGGGCCATAACTCCGCAACCCTGAGAGAATCCCTGCTTGAAAAGGTGTTCAAATTGGCGGAGACCTATGTAAAGGCCACACAGGAGTACTACTCTCCCGGAATAATAGGGCCGTTCTGCCTTCAGACCACGGTTGATAAAGACCTGAACTTCTACATATACGATGTTGCGCCTAGAATAGGCGGGGGGACCAATGTGCACATGTCGGTTGGACATCCATATGGAAACGCACTCTGGAGAAAGCCCGTGAGCACCGGCAGAAGGCTCGCTATGGAGATAAGAAGAGCCATAGAGAAGGACAGGCTGGAGGAGATAGTCACTTGAAGTCCATAATCGTGCTTGCCTCGGGAAGCGGAACGGACCTGCAGTCCATACTTGATGCCATAGATTCGGGATACATACGGGACGCGAAGGTGAGTGCCGTGGTATCCAACAATAGGGATGCGTATGCCCTTGAAAGGGCGAAGAAGCACGGTGCGGATGCAATTTACATAGACCACAGGGGAAAACCAAGGGAACAGCACGAGCAGGAGATAATCGAGGCGATAGAGCCTTACAATCCGGACCTTATAGTTCTCGCAGGCTACATGAGAGCGCTCACCCCCGATTTCATACGGCACTACCGCGGAAGGATTATCAACATACACCCGGCGTTACTTCCGTTGTTCGGTGGGAAAGGATACTACGGTGAAAGGGTGCACAAAGCAGTGCTGGAATCGGGTATAAAGGTGTCGGGATGCACGGTGCATTTCGTGACGGAGGATGTAGATGGCGGCCCGATAATACTCCAAAGATGCGTGCCTATCATGGATGATGATACTGTGGAAACTCTGGCTGCGAGGGTTCTGGAAGAGGAGCACAGGTGTCTGCCGGAGGCTGTGAAACTGTTTATCGAGGGGAGGGTGCGGATGGAAGATGGAAGGACGGTCATCGAAAGATGAGAAATGCGAGTGCTCCGAAAGATTCGCTCAAGTTCCGAATACAGAACGGGTAGTATCTCCATAAGGTTCGGATACCGGATTGCAAATCTCATCATCCGTAGAAATATTTAAAAACGGAATATTGGGCCTTTCGTATGCCCTAGAGACCTGTTTTGGGTTTCATTATCGATAATCCGAAGCAATAATTGTTTCGCAGCTTAAATAAGGGATGTCTGTGAAGTATAATATGGTGATAGAATGGACAGCCCCCTCATAGATCATGGATCACAATTCATCGCATACGGCCTCTTCGGATACCTCGCAATGGCGGGAGTACTGCAAATTCAGGCCATCGGAGGTATAAGTGTGGAATTGGCCGCATACATTGCAGTGGCCATAGGGATACTGATGGCCTTCAAGATGGTGATGGAAATATTCATGCTTGACACAAGGATAGACGATGAGTACTTCCCGACCAGCTCGAGACATGCACTGCGCTCTCCTGCGGCCTCATACGCATGATGAATCCCCTCCTACCCCTTTTTTTGTTTTTTCATGCGAAGGTTTTTAATTGAAAGAATGATGTTCATACATGGCAGCCGAAAATCGTGAGAGTCATGCCATATACAAGGTTTCAAGCATGGAGATGGTGAAAAATATAGTGTTCAAAGAGCGCCTTTTTGTGGCAGTCTCCGTTGTCTTTTTCATAGTGGTCTTTGTACTGCCGATATATTTTCTATTTTGGTACCCCCGTGAAAGATTCGAATCTTATACTGTTCTATCTTCAGTACTCGTTTATTGTTGTGTTTTTAATTTTGTTTATCTACCTTGCAATGGAAATGCGGGTAATGAGAAAGGGGTATCCGGTGTATGTTCGTATCGATGACAAAGGCATTGAAACCATATCTTCCGAGGGAGTGAAGAACCTATACCCGTACAGGGAGTTCAAAGATAGAACGCGTATAAACATATACTTCTCGGACGAGAGTAACAGGTCCTTTCACTCTATAGAAGACTTTGTCAGAGAAGGGATACCGTACATCGAAGACAGAATGCGGGAAAGCGATGACAAAAAGAGACCTGCCCCCAGTCGATATACATACGCATTCTGAAACCTACGAAAGTCACGCACATATTTCGCCCGTATATCCAGATTAGCATACATGCTGAATCCATCGGCGCTCCGGAGAATCTGAAGAAAATGCTGAATGACTGGAAACGCAACTATGAAGAATACCTGAAAGGAATCGGAGAATATCGTGATACGAACGAATAGACTCTATTTTCGATAATAAAACAGGAATGGGAGAACTGGAAAGCAAATAAAGAAGAAAGGAACTGATTCAGGGACCGACAACGGAATGGCATAAATGACCGGGCACGATGAGAAACCAAAAACATTTTAAGAATAAAAGACATCCTCTCCCATGAATACCACACCGTCAGGGGAGCAGACAAACACAATAGGGAAGCTCATAATCTATGTTGCAATTGATAAAGCTCCGGCCGAGGCGGTGGTCTCATGAGACATTTGAATTCATACACGGCCCCTTTTGCATATCTATATATCGGGCTGTTGGCCATAGTTATTAGTGTAATTGTTTTGCTCCCCTCCAGCATAGATGACACAGACCCATGGGTATATCCGATAATGATAGGTATTGTTCTAACAATTATTATCGGCATGATTATGTACCGCCCATACTGGATTGACTTCAAGAAGGATAAGGGAGGAATCACCGTTGTTAAACCTTCTCTTATTTTCCCACCACTTAAAGTAAGATATTTCATTCCCTGCAATGAAATAGAATATTTCTATGTGGTGACTGCTTTAATTCTCGGTCATAAGAAACCCGATTTCTTTTATGTGGCAGAGGTCAACGATACCATCACCATAGTGGATTCTCGGAATAAAAAACACATTCTTGCGATGAATACCAGATTCAAAGAGAACGGAGAGAATGAGGTGCTCTGTTGCACAAACAGTTTTATAAGCCATGGTGCCATACTTTCTGGTAAATA
>CAYYXK010000032.1:0-15925 GCA_964475625.1 uncultured Thermoplasmata archaeon
CCGGAACTGAGAAAAAGATATTCAAGGTACTGTGAGGTTCTGGCATCAGACATACCTTTCGCAAAGAGATTCATCTATGACATGAATCTGGGGTCAAGTTTTCGCGTCAGTGGCGAAGAGGTGAAACCGGAGGGATATACCACCGACATCGTTGTTGAAGCGGAAGCCTTTGAGAACATAGACCCGATAAAACCGGATTTCAAATACCTCAGTTTCGACATCGAAAATTCCATTGAAACAAAGGAGATATACACGATAGGGGTTGTGATAGAGTTCAAAGGGGAGACAAGGAAACTCCATTTCCGCGGAGAGGAGAAGGAGATACTGCACGACTTCATCGAACTCGTAAAAAAGGAGGACCCCGACATAATAACCGGATATAATATCGGCGGCTACGACATTCCGATGATTGCGGAGCGGATGGAACATCACAAGATGGGAAAACCTCAGCTCGGAAGGGATGGAAGCAGCATAAGTGCCATAAACGAGAGGTTCTGGAGATGCCACGGGCGCATAATCGCGGATGCGTGGTGGGCCGTGAAGAAAGAGGTCCGTCCGAAGAAGGAGACCCTCGGTCATGTCGCAGAGCTTTTACTGGGTGAGGAGAAGGACGATGTGAACCCCAAGCTGATGGATCAGGAATGGAAAGATGACCCGGAGAAGGTCGTAAAATACTGCATACAGGACGCATATCTCGCGCTTCGCATACTGCGGAAAATCGATAGCGTGGAGAAGGCGATGGACCTTGCAACCGTTTCAAAGCTTCCTGTGGACGATGCGCTCAACGGAAACACATCCGCCATGATAGATTCGATACTCATACGGGAATCTGACAGAAGAAAGATAGGCGTTCCGCAGATGAAGTTCAAATCGCGCGAAGGAGGGAAGATCGAAGGGGGCTATGTCCACTCCATAAAGCCCGGAGTCTATCACTGGGTAATAGTCCTTGATTTCAAGAGCATGTATCCGAGCACGATAATCTCCAAGAATATCTGCTTCACGACACTCCACCCGGAAGGTGAGATAGTCAGCCCCATAGGTGTCCGCTTTCTATCGCCCGATAAGAGAAAGGGCATACTTCCCGAGATACTCGAGAACCTCATGAGAGAAAGGGATGAAACAAAGAGAAAGATGAGGGAGGCGAAGACCGATGACGATAGAAGATATTACGACGGACTTCAGGCGGCCATAAAGGTGCTTATGAACTCATTCTACGGCGTTTTCGCATCATCGTTCTATCGTTTCACGAACAAGAACATAGGTGCCAGCATAACCGCATTCTCCAGAGAGAACATAAAGACGGTGATAGAGAAGCTGGAGGCCAAGGGATACAATGTGATATACTCCGATACGGACAGCGTCTTTTTCCAGTCTCCCGAGAAGGGTCTGGATGCGGCCATAAGGGTGGGCAAGGAGGTCTCGGAGGAGTTCAGCCGGGGCGGCCTCATGCTGGAGTTCGAGAAGGTAATCAATCCGCTGTTCTCCCACGGCGCGAAGAAGAGGTATGTGGGAAAGGTCGTGTGGCCGAAAGAAGACCTGATAATAAGAGGCTATGAGATAAGGAGAACGGACTCCTTCGACCTGCAGAGCCGTGCGCTCCTCGATATCTTCGAGCTTGTACTTGCTGGAAAGACCGAAGAAGCGGTGAAATCCGCCCGTGAGACCGTGGAAAGGGTCGCTACGGGAAAGGTCCCCCTCAACGAACTGGTCATATCCAGAACCTGCAAGCCTTTCAATCAGTACAAGGAGCCCGACAGCATGGCGAATGTGCAGGCCGCAAGGAAGATGACGGAGAAAGGATACGAGTTCGTTCCCGGAATGAAGGTCTCATGGATAGTGACGAACAGCAAAAGAACACCTCAGGAAGTGGAGCCGTACATCGACGGAGAGGAGTTCACTGCAAGGCCCGACTGGAACTATTATGCCAGAAGGCTGGCGTCCACACTGGCACGGGTCACAGAGGTATTCGGATGGGATGAGGATGCACTGATGAGAGGCATCGGGCAGGCTACGCTCTTCGATTCGTTCGGAACCGGGGCAAGGACGGAAGAAAATACGGATTCCCCTAAAAAAGAGAGAAAGAGCCGTATAAAGAACAATGTCACATTGGACGATTTTATGTAGAGCCGATGTATATGCGCAAAACTGCCAAACCCTCTGTTTTAACGCAAGTTTCCGGGAGATCGGAGCAGTAAAGAAAACGGACCTGCCGGGATTCGAACCCGGGTCAGAGGCTCCGGAGGCCCCCAGGATATCCAAGCTACCCCACAGGTCCATATCTGCCGCAAACATGCTTGCAGATTGCAAATACTATAAATGGCTTTTCAAAGAGAGGTGGGCAAACCCTTAAACTTATATTCCCGACCCCGATGAGCCAGTGATGGACCCGGTACGGACCGAAGAGATATCCGGAAGGTATCCCGGAGAGGAAGAGCGCCTCGTCAGTATGAACCTGCACAATCACAGCACGTTCTCGGACGGTTCCTTCACACCGGAGTTCATAATCGGGAAAGCGATAGAGTATGGCCTGAACTATGTGGCGATCACGGACCATTATCTGACAAGTAAGACGCGTTCAATGTCAGAGGGTGCGATTGAAGAGTATATCGACGTCATGGATGAACTTAAGAGGAGATACAGGCACAGGATCCGGGTTCTGACCGGGGTCGAGATAGATGCTTCGAGGAGAACGGACTTCGGAAAAATCAGATACGACCTGTTAAACTCAATGGACCTCGTACTGTTCGAATATGTGAACGACGACCTCTGGAAAGGCATGCACATGTGGGAGCTCTTCGAGGTCTTTGACCATATCGAGGTTCCGATAGGGCTGGCCCACACAGATATAAGCCGCAATTTCAAGGACATAGATTACGATGCCCTTCTTCAGGTGATGGAAGACCACGGATTGTTCGTCGAGCTCTCGCCTTCACAGAGGAACTCCAAGTTCGGAAGGCCGTACTACCGCTTTGCAATAGACTTTTTCAGGATACTTAAAGATACGAATGTTATGGTTTCGATAGGGAGTGACACCCATACCAGACCGGAGGAAATAGCTGACATAAAGGACGCAATTATGTTTGTGGGGGAGCTCGACTTATGGGAGAATCTTATAACACAGAGGCTTTGAGCTGGAAACAGCGGCTTAGGATGGGGCTGATACCTTCGATCGAGCGAAGACAGCGGCCTTCCCTATCGCGTATAATCGTCAGCAGCCTCCTGCTCCTGCTTGCACTCCTGCTTATAATCGCCCCTTATCTCGAACCTCCCGGAAGCGTTTATCTGGGTGAGGACGGGAAAGCGAACACGATAGAGCACGGGGGCCGGATAAATTCGATGCGCAATCCTGTTTCCCGGCCGGTCTATCTGTTCGGTGACTGGGAATGCCACCAGCATGCCTCCCGCTCTTTCTTTCTTAACGACAACCAGATGCCGGTATGTGCCAGATGCACGGCGATATTCCTTTTCATAGGGTTGACCGCCTTTTTCATCGTCTTTTACAGGGTGAAGGTCTCTTTCCTATGGGTGCTCTTGCTCATAATCCCCATGGGGCTCGATGGCACCATACAGCTCCTAAGCTCCTATGAAAGTACCAATCCGATACGTTTCATAACCGGAGGTCTGGCAGGAATGGCCAGCGTCCTCGCTTTCGACAGCATATTCGAGATGTAGAGAGTTTCTGCGACAGTTTTTTATTTCATGGGTGAATCCTCGGGCGATTGCCATGAAAATACTTGTCTCGGATAAGATGGCCGAAGAGGCCCTGGAAGTTCTCAGAAAAGAAGCGGAAGTCGATTACCTTGAGCCGAGCCCGGAGGAACTGCTTGAAATAATAGAGAAATATGACGGCATAATCGTCAGAAGCAGGACAAAGGTGACCGGTGAAGTCATAGAACGGGGTAAGAACCTGAAGGTCATAGGAAGGGCCGGGGTCGGTGTGGACAACATAGATGTCAAGAAAGCCACTGAGAAGGGCATCATGGTGGTAAACGCACCTCGCGGAAGTACGCATTCCGTTGCGGAACTGGTGTTCGGGCATATGCTCTCACTTGCACGACATATGGCCTATGCGGACAGGAGCCTGAGGGAAGGGCGCTGGGAAAAGAAGAAACTTCTCGGAACGGAGCTTCAGGGAAAAACTCTGGGTGTCATAGGATTTGGAAGGATAGGTCAGGAGGTCTGGAAACTGGCACAGGCATTCGGTATGAGCTGTGTGGCCTTCGACCCATATATGCCCGCGAATGTCATCGAAAATCTCGGGGCAAAGCCGGGAAGCCTTGAAGACGTCCTCAAAGAAGGCGATTTCATAACGATTCATGCCTTGCTCACCGATGAGACGAGACATATGATATCGAAAGAACAGTTCTCAATGATGAAGAAGAGCGCATATATCATAAACTGCGCAAGAGGTGGCATAATCGATGAAAGAGCGCTCTATGATGCTGCAAAAGACGGCATCATAGCCGGAGCCGCCCTGGATGTTTTTGAGACGGAACCTCCCGGAGACAGCCCCCTGTTCGAACTGGACAATGTCTATTTCACCCCTCACCTCGGCGCTTCCACGAAAGAGGCCCAGATAAGAGCGGGCGTCACCACGGCGGAACAGGTGCTGAAAGTACTGCACGGCGAAAAGCCCGATTTCCTTGTGAATCGGGAACTCTCATAAACCCCTTTACCCCCAAAGGGTGATTTCCATAGAAAAAAGAGAAGAAGAGGAAAGGACTATGAAGGAATCGAGGAATGCCTTTGCAAGGGCCTTTCTCAAGACGCTTCAGGCATACCAGTTAGAGCGCTCTCTGGATGAACATCCCGAGATTTTTGCAATGGCCCGTGCCTTCATACTCAGTACCAGTTATGACGAGCTGTACGGAGCAAGCATAAGGCCGAAAAAACCCGCAATCACTTTCAACGAGGAATGATGTTGTAAGGCAGTATCACTCCGTCCGCACCCTCTTTTTGAGCGCATCCGTGAATGAACTTGGCGGTATTGAATATCTTGAGCGGTATATCGGCCTCCTTTTCACATGAGAATATGACGGAATGCAGCTTCAGAGAATTGAGGGACTCCGAGAGCGCATACATATCCTGCGGCACATCGTTCCATCTCCTGTACTCCCGCAGTTCTATGGAAAAAGCCACATTATCGCTCATGTCCGTTGCCTTTTTCAGTTCCTTCATCGAGATTATCGTTGAGCTGTCCATGACCGCGGCCTCGGCACCGAGTATCAATGCGTCCATAAGGAACTCCGCCCTTCTGAAACCGCCTTTCAGCCAGAACCTGAACTCTTCCCCGATACGGTCAATCAGGCCGACATCGAAACTGTTCCTCTCCATTCCGTCCTCATCTATGATGTAGAAAAGAGCGTCCTCTTCCTCGGTGGAGAACCTCTTTTCAAGTGAGCGCAGAAGAGGGACCGCTTCAAGGGCCTTGCCTGTCCCGGGTTCTATAACCTTGCCGTTTCTCACCCTTATCTCCGGTATGAATTTCACGGGCGTATATCGAACTTGTTTTATTACTTTCTATCATCTCCGTCTCCGCACGGGAATGAAGATTAACTTTAAGTATTAGAACCGATAATGGCGCAGAAGCGCCTGAATGGAGGCATATATACATGGCGAGAATGCATGCAAGAAGAAAAGGAAGGTCCGGCTCCACCAAGCCGCTTGTCAAGAAAAGCCCTGAATGGGTCGTACTGAGCGCCAGCGAGATTGAGGAAAAGGTCGTTGAGCTCTCCAAAGCCGGCAATTCATCGGCAAGGATCGGACTTATAATGCGGGACCAGTACGGTGTTCCGAGCGTAAAATTGTCCACAGGAAAGAACATAGTTCAGATACTCAACGATAACGGCATCACGACGAAACTGCCGGAGGACCTCTCATTTCTGATGAGAAGGGCCATAAATCTCAAGAAACACCTTGATGAGAATCCGAAGGACATAGCAAACAGAAGGGGCCTTCAGCTTGTTGAGGCAAAAATAAGGCGGCTCGTGAGATACTATCAGAAAAACGGTAGAATACCTGCCGAATGGAAGTATTCCATCAAGAGAGCCGAGCTGGAGATCAAGTAAAGGTGGATCATGTTAAGGCTTTCTCTCCCGGAGGAACTGGCGGGCGACCTGATGAGAGCCGCCGAAAAAACCCTTTCTTTTGACTCTTCCATCCGTATATTTTCCCACCATGATGCTGACGGGGTAAGTGCTGCGTCCATACTTGCCATTTCCCTTGCCAGAGCCGAGCTGCCGTTCCAGATAACCATAATCAATGAGATGAAGGATTCGGTATATGAGGCTATGGAAAAGGAAGGGGACGGGCTTGTGATATTCTCGGACATAGGGAGCGGCGATGCGGACAAACTGGAAAAAGTGGATGCAGATGTGATCGTCCTCGACCACCACAGACCCTTGGATGGAAAATTCGATATCATCGAGATCAATGCACATAGATATGGGGTGGACGGTACGAAAGAGGCCTCCGGTTCAACGATGGCATTCCTGTTCGCTCTCGCCATCGACGGGGGCAACCTTGATCTGGCCCATCTTTCACTGTCCGGAAGCACCGGAGACAGACAGCATGTGGGCGGTTTTCAGGGAATCAACAAAAAAATTGCGGAACTGGCGGTTGACGAAGGTATCCTTACGATATCCCGAGGCCTGAACCTGCCGGACCTCCCTCTGGCGGAATCCGTTGCATCGTCTTACAGCCCTTTTTTCAGGGAAATAAGCGGAAGACCGGATAAAGCGAAAGAACTCATCGAATCCCTGAAACTTAACCCGAAAAAGAGGCTGTCTGAACTAGGCGAAGAGGAGGAAAAGAAACTCGCATCCATGCTTATGGTCAAACTCCTGAAACAGGGATGCAGGGATGATGTGGCCGACGAACTGATAACATGGAGATACACGCACAACAAGAGCGGGCTCAGAGTGGACGACATATCTTCATTCCTCGATGCCGCAGTACGGGAGGATGCGGGAATGGCGGTGGCCGCAGGCATGGGCGATGAACAGGCGATACTCCGGGCAAAGGAGATCCGTTCCAGGCATTCGCAGGAAATAATGAACTCGCTTCTTACACTTGAAAAAAGCGGTGCACGGCAGATGAAACACATCCAGTGGTTCTGGACATACAGCAAAGAGGTAGCGAGCGCTCAGACAGGCATAGGTATGCAGTACCTCCTGAATCAGGAGAAACCGGCCTTCGGATTGACCGAAACGGAAGGGGATAAACTGAAGATATCCGCAAGGGGAACGAAATATCTCATCTCAAAGGGCCTCAACCTGACCGAAGTGTGCAGAGCCGCATCGCAGGTAGGGGGAAGAGGGGGAGGACACAACATCGCATCGGGGTGTACCATTCCGGCGGATAGAAAGAAGGAATTCCTGAAGATCGCCGATGATATCGTGGGATCTCAAATTCACTGATTGTCCCAGAAAACTTATATCGTTTTATTGATAGGTGTGATGTGATGTACACTGATGAAGAAGGTGAGATCGCAGTACGTGCTGCAAGGGCGGTGATAGAGGCATTCGTACGCAGAGAGCCCCTGCCAGAAATAAATTTCCCGCCTTCTTTTGACAAACCTGCGGGAGCGTTCACGACGATAAACACATATCCGGGAGCTATGCTCAGAGGATGTATAGGCTATCCCGGGCCGTATTTTCCCTTAAAGGAAGCCATTGTGCGGAGCGCTCGGGAGGCGACTCGGGACCCGCGCTTCTATCCCTTGGGCGAAGAAGAGCTGGACAGGGTTGTGATAGAGGTTTCCATACTCACCCCGCCCCGCCTGATAGAGGTCAAAAACCCGAAGGAATATCTCGGTAAGATAAAGATCGGCAGGGACGGCCTCATAATCCAGAAAGGAGCCTATAGGGGTCTTCTCCTTCCCCAGGTGCCCGTGGATGAGAGGTGGGACGTGGAAACATTCCTCAATTATACCTGTATCAAAGCGGGACTTCCGGAGGGATGCTGGAAAGATAAGAAGACCATGGTATTCGCATTCACCGGCGAGGTCTTCGAAGAAGAAAGTCCGAGAGGCAATGTGGTCAGGAAGAGGCTCTAACCGAAAATCATTCCCATGCCGGAAGCTGCGTCGTCCTCCTGTGCCTTGAATTTCTCGTATATCTCTTCCTGATTCTCGGGGATTTTCGCAAAAGATAATTCCTCTTTGGCCAGAGATATGGCATCTTCCGAGCCTTCTATCAGAATGTAAAGCTTCTCGTCCAGACCCATACCGCTTCCTTCCCGCACGGTTATGCTCTGCCTGCTTATCAGATCCGTCTTCAATTTCTCATCGACTTCCGATCTTTTTGCCTTTTCGGTTTCAAATATGACATAGCTCACTCTATCAACTCCAGTTCCGTTACGCCCACCACTCTGGGCATGGATTCGAGATGGGCCATCAGTATCTTTTCACCGGGTGAGAAAGCCATCTTTCGGTCAAGTTCTATGGTGTCTCCATCGAGCATCCTTCCCGGAACGAACTGAGTGCCCGATGACAGATGCAGAATCATGTCTTTCTTTATTTCTCCCTTCCAGTACGGGCTTAAAGTCGGTTTTATTGTGAACTTTCTTCCGACGGTCATGCTTCCGGGCTCCGCAAGGGTTATTCCTCGTTCAAGCTCGTTCACGTCGGTATTTTTCAAGGCGAGCCCCACTCTCGAACCTATCCCGGCCTCTTTTCTGTCCCTGTCGTGAACCTGAATGCTTCTGACCTGAACCATTCTTTCATACGGGTACATCTGGAGCTCCTGATGGACGCTGGCCTCTCCCCCGAGAACGGTTCCCAGAACGACTGTCCCGACCCCTTTGACAGGGAAAAAATGGTCGATGGGTATGAGCGTCCTGTCTGACAGGCCGGGCATCTCGTATGTTGCCAGCTTCTCCCTTATTTCGATGGGGTCATCCATGAAGGCATAGTTTTCGAGGGATGTTCCCTTGATAAGAGGTTTTATCTGCTCTGGCATGATGTAGTTCTTAAGTATGAAAATGCCCTGTTCTATCCCTCTGAGGTCGAGAGCGACCATTTCCTCTCCGAGGGTTTTATCCATGTTCTCAACGGTTATCAGAGCGCCATGTGCAAGGTTCACGGAATACAGGAGAGGAGGTACCCTCTCGGGATATCTGTGGGGGTGCATGAATGTTATATCGCCTTCCCGCCCTTTGTAATTATACATGGTTATATCGCTGACAGTACCCTTTTTGCCTATTTTCGATGCCGTCTCCGGCTTCCCTAGAGAAGCTATGTTGACCATTCTACCTCCTCATTTCACATTGGCAAAGCGCAGCATCTTGTCATATTCTATTCTGTACGGAAGTTTGGACTTCTTGAGTATCCGGTCGAGTTTGGCCGCTATCTCAGATATCTCTTCGGTCTTTATCTTCATATATATGTAAAACTCAACAAAGCCGTCTCTCTGCGGAAAGACCATTTTTATGGCATTCTGTTTCAGGAAGCCCTCGGGTTTCTTTCCTTTTTTTATGGCCTTCATATCCCTCTCTATCCATATCTCGACCATGTTCTCGTCCTCCGGTGTCTGATTGGTTATCTCAAGGAACTTTCTGAAAAGTTCGGGATATATCTGTGCGAGGTCCGAGTATTTTACGGAGTCTTCGAATATGAAGTGTGCGCTCCTTACCTTTTGGTTCATACTATTGCCATTGTGCCGGGTTATTTAACGTTTTTTAGGGAAAATACGAAGATTTGAAATCTTATTGGCGCCTCTCTTGTCATATCAAAATAGGACTTATCAAAACTTTTAAATACCCTATTACCCTTTGTAGATGCATAATAGGGCAAGTGTCATAACTCTGTCCTAAAATGAGCCTCGGAGTGGCCGGAAATGGAAGAAAAGCCGAATGAAAGGATCACCATACGCCTTGACGAAAGGACGCTCTCTCATGTCGATGAGTTCATGAGAGTCCACGGAGTCAGTAATCGGTCGGAATTCATCCGTAAAGCACTGGAATTCTATATGGAGAAGCACAGGAACCTTATTTCCCCCACTCGCTTCTCAGAGATATGTGTGGAACTTCCATGGAGGGCCGCACTTGCGATGGAGTATCTGGAAAACGAGGGATATGTGAAGGTGAGTGCTCTTGACGGAGTTCTGCAGGAGACCGCATCCGAATGGGTGATAGGAAAAGCGCAGAAATATGTCGGGAAATCCCTTGACGAGATACTGGGTAGAATGGCCGAGGCTAAGAAAAAGGAGACAGAGGTGATGAACATTGTCAGGAAGTGATGGGATGCACTCGCCCCGAGAGGGGAATCTGGCCCGAGGTGATATAAAATGAAAGACGAAAGATTTATGGAAAAAGCGTGGGCGCTCCTGAGTTCCGGGAAATACGAGAAGGCACTCAAAGGGAAGCAGGTTGCAGTGATAGGAGCAGGCGGAGCAGGCGAGAACATAGTATTGGATATGGTCCGAAACGGTCTGAACGAGATGGAGGGCGTTGATAGCGTGGTAATAAACTCCGATGAGGCTATGATGGAACGGTGCAAATCCGTGAAGAAAAGAATGCTCATCGGGAAGAACATCGACCCTAACCCGAAAGGCGCGAACGGGAGCCGCAAAATCGCAAAAAAGATGGTGGAAACTGCGAAGGAAAGCATAGAGGTTCTGATAAAACCATATCCCGTTGTCGTCATCATAGCGGGGCTCGGCGGAGGGACGGGGTCCGAGCTCATTCTGGAGGTGACAAGGATGAGCGTCAGGAAGGGAAAGATGACTCTGGCAATACCGGTACTGCCGTTCAGCGCGGAAGCATCCAGAAGAGGGGTCGCAAAACTTGTGCTGGAAGAGCTGAGAACGACGGGAGCAAAGGTCGTGGAAATGGACAACGATATGCTCATGAAGCCCGAACTCATGGGACTCCCCTCTGAAAGGGCTTTCGGAATACTGAACCGGGTGATACAGAACAAGATAGCGGACCTTCATTCGGCGGCAAGAAAGGCTCTTATGGATGAAATAGTGAAGGACATCATCGCAAACATGCCGCCCGAAGATATCGCAATCAGCTCTGCGGAACAGATGGAAACACCCAGTCAATCCGTTGGCGTACCCGATGCCATAACCGCTGAAACAGACGGAATGTTCAATGCTTCGAACGGAGACCTTCCTCCGGCAGCACAGTAAAAACGCTCAAACCCCTTATTCTTCCTCATTTTTTCCGAAATAAAGCGCGACACCGAAGAAGCCGAATGTAATCGTGATTATGGTTATGGCATATACTCCCACATCAGTCCATGCACTGTACAATATCCCCCATGAAAGGTAGAATGCTATTCCCAGAAATAGGACTGACAGATAGAACCATCTTGCTATCGAAGTTGTGACCTGTTCTTCGGACATGAAGGTGCGAGAGGTATTTATGATATAAAACTTTGCTTCATATCACCTTTACACTCTCTCCGCCGTGCCTTGTCTCTCTGGGCCTCACTTCCACGAAAAGAGGCATGGAAATCCCGCCTCCGGTGACTATCGCAACTCCGAGAGGTATGTGTTGTATCAGATCCGCCATTCCCCCGGTAAGTCCTTCCACGGAGTCTACCACGGCTTTTATGTCATTGGGATTGGTGACCTTCAGTATGAACTGTGTGTTGCACTGGCTGAGCACGTTCTTATCTATCTTGGCAGGCCTCTGGCTGATGATTGCCATACCGAGCCCGAACTTCCTTCCTTCGGCCGCTATCGTACGGAGTATCTGGGAAGATGCGACCTTTCCCTGCTGGGGGCAGTAGTTGTGTGCCTCTTCCACGACCATGAGCATCGGAGGTATCTTACCCAGTTTCCTGAGTTCGAAGAGTGCGGTTGATATCCTGTTAACTATAAGCTGCTGAATCTCAGGGGGCGTGCCTTTCAGGTTTATTATGCTGGTCTTTCCCGTCTGCACTATCTCGGATATCTTCGTCCCCTGCGGTGCGAATATGTCCATTTCATCAAGATATTCCAGAGCGCTCGTGAGAACCCCGTAATCGTGCTCTTCATCAGCCTCAAGTACTGTTATTATGTCCTTTATCGTGTAAAGCGGTTTTGCAGCCCTAAGATAATCCAGCGCCTTTCTCAGAGGTTTCATATGAACCCCTGCCTTAAGGTCCATGAGTTCGAGAAGTCCCCTTGCATCGAGGCTTGAAAGCGTGAATTTGAGCGGTCTTGCATCGGGGTTTATCTTCGTATCCGGAGAAAATACCATCATTCGTTCGGCATAATTCCTCGGGCTGACCCCGAACCTCGGGTCTCCCCCGCTTCCCGTGTCTTTCATCGAGGAATACTCTCCGTGAGGATCGAGTATGAGAAGGGTAACGCCGTGCTTCATCATCTCTTCTATTATGACCCCCGTTATGTACGACTTCCCGGCCCCGGTCTTTGCGAGCACGCTCATATGCTTCTGGACGATGGTATTTATGTCGAGATATATTCTTATGTCGTGGCCGTTGAGCAAGCCCACATACGCACCTTTTTCCGGGTCGTCCTTCAATCCTATGACACCCCTTATGATATCCTCACTGGCACGATAGACCCTTTCCCCGGCTTTGAACGGGGTTCTCGGTACCTGAAGAAGTCCCCTGTCATCCCTGTACCCTATGACGCTTATCTTTGCGAAGACCAGTTCCTTTATGTCCATCTCTCTGCCCTCGGCCATTTCCTGTGCTTTTTCGAGGGAAAGGTCGGTCTTTCGGTTTATTGTGTCCACCTGTCCCAGGACCCACCCCACTCTTTCATGCCTTACCTGTACATATTCGGTCTGTTCAACATGGCCCGTTATATTGCAGTTGAACTCCGTAGTTCCGACGTTTCCGTATATTATGCCGACTGCCTCAAGTGAAAGAGCATCGGCACTCTCTGTGGAGGTATCGTATTCGGGGGCTGTCTCTGAGTGCATCCCTCATGATATAGCGATTATGGTTTAAATAGGTTTTGCAGGGAAATGTAGGAAAATACCCACCAAAATCTTTAATACCCTATCGGAATAGAGGCGTGGTTCTATGGCTACTAAGAAGCGAATTTCCGAGATACGCAGTGCCGAAGAGAAGTACAATGCGATGATTGAGCGCAGGGACGAGCTCAATGCACAGGCACGGCTCATCAACAGCGAGCGACGGATGATAATCGACAAGAGAAAGGAACTTATGGCGGGCATGGATGAGATAAAGAAACGAAAGCAGAAACTCATTCAGAGGATGCGCGACCATAAGAAACTCAGGAACGAACTGCAGGCCAAGGCGAGAGAGCACATCGAAGTCAAGAAAAACCATATGAAGGGGAAGTTCGGGAATTCCCGTGAAGAACTGGAGCGCCTGAAAAAGGAGATTGCCCGAATGGAGGAGGAGTATGAGACATCGGGAACCCGTTCCATACAGGACGAGAACAAACTTCTGGATGACATCAAGAAAAAGAAAATGCGTTTGGCAGAACTTGAGAAGATAGCTGCCGATGAGGAGAACATAAAAGGGGAGATCGCCGAACTGGACAACAAGATAGACGCTCTATTCAAGGCCGCTGACGAGGAACATAAGAAGGTCGTCGAGATATCGAGGCAGATAGATGAAGCGCACAAAGAGTACATGGAAAGGTTCAATGAGATATCCGCTCTTATCGCCGAAGAAAGGGAGAAAAGAGAGGAATATATGGAAATAAAAAAGGCGGCTGACGAATATCACCAGAAGGCGATGGAATATAAGGAAAAAATACTTGCCATAAAGAGGGAGAAACGCAAAGAGTACATGGAAAAGAAAAAGACCATCGACACCCACAACAAAAAGGTCAAAGAAGCACTTAATTCCAACAAGGACGAATATGTGGACAAAGCCCTCGAAGAACTCCTGAAAAAAGGTAAAATTGAGATATGATATCTCGGAGGATTTGATATGAGATGCGAACTTTGTGGTAAAGAGGTACCCTACCTCAAAAAGGTCATGGTAGAGGGGACCGTTCTGAATGTCTGTAAGGACTGCGCGAGTTTCGGACAGCCCGTATCCGAGAAGGATGCGATAAAGTACGATACCAAGAGCACCGTACAGGAAAGACTTGAGGTAAGGGAGAGAAGAATGAGGGAAAGGGATGTTCTTGACCATGAGAAGGTTCTTGACCCCGACTTTGCGAACAAAGTGAGAAAGGCCCGCATGAAGCTCGGCATCGCACAGGATGAACTTGCAAAGAAAATAAATGAAAAACACTCCGTCGTGGCAAAGATAGAGCACGGTGATCTCGTTCCGGACGAAAATGTCCGTAAGAAGCTGGAGAAAGCCCTTGGGATAAGCCTGATGGTCACTATGGAACCGGTGCATGTACAGAAGAAAAGCGGCGGCGAAAGGAGAGGACTCACATTAGGGGACCTCATTCGTATGGAAGAGGAATAATCGCTGTTTTCGTTCTTGTATTGCTAATACAGCCGATAGGGAGCGCTCTGCAGGTAAGCGATGTTATGCTGGAGAAAAGAGGGGACGCGATAGAGATATATGTGGAAATAAAGGATTACAGTTCGCCTCAAAACCTCTCCGTGGAGTTCTATTATGCGTTTGAACAGGACATAACCGAGGAAGGGACTCGGTCCAGCGTCAAAATGACATACAATCCAGAAAACGGGCTCTGGGAAGCCGCCATACAGAAAAAATACGATGCGAGCACTCTTCATTATTGGATAAATGTGACTGATATGGGGGCGGACGATCTTTTGGATAGGTATGCAGACTACGGCCCTTCGGAGTACTCATACACAACCCCTCTGGACTTGCAGTATACGCCGTGTATAATCGGTGCGGTGGTCGTCTTCGCCGCCTTCGAGGTGTTCATGCACTACGGCAGGATAAGGGAAAGGTTTCCCAGAAAAGAGCCTGAGGACAAAGCTGAGGGTAAAGAAGAAAAAAATAAGGAAGAAGAGGGTTCAGGAGAGTGATTTTACCCTCTCTTCCAGAAGCTCCTTCGTCACCATGTATGTTTCGAAGGGAGGTTGCCCCTTGGAATCGAGCAGTCCCCTGTTGGACAGGGCTTTGAGGTTGTTGATGGCCATGTCCGTTGTTATCTTGAAAAAGTGGGACAGATCGCTTGCGTTCATCCCGTCCGATTCGAATATCGCTTCGAAAATATTCCTTGTTAGATCCGGCATCTCCTCCGAAGCGTAGACCCGATCAAAGTAGAAATATTCTTCGGGCTCCCTCACCTTTTTACGCGTGACCGGTATCTTGCCCGCTCTGAAATCACGAAGAAGTTTACCGCGGATTATGTCTATGTCATAAGAAAAGCGCTCTTCCTGAGTGTATGCACAGACCCTTATTGTCATAGGCACCGCACCCAGTATCCTCATCTTCTCCCATGCGGATTCCATGGTCCATAGGTCCGGTATCAGAGCCCTCGGTGGGTCTTCCATCACATATTTGGACATCGTCGCTATCGATCTGGGAATGTAAAAGTTCACCGGAAAGACCCTTATCATGGCCTTCTTTTCAATGAGCTCACTTGCATTTGCCCATTTGTCTATGGCTTTCGGGTCATAATTGAAGAACGCCACTCCGCCAAAGCCCCCCTTTATTGCCTTTATGACCTTGGTGGGGCGGTTGAAATCCCAGTTCTCACTAAGCACGGGCTTCAAAAACCTGAGTTCTATTGTATTGAGGTCGTCGATCTCCAGCATGGCATCCAACAGGTTCTCGTAGAGTTCGCCATTGACAAAAAAACCGACCTCCGCCAGATGGGGCCACTGTTTTTGTAAGTGTGACTTTACCTTCTTGTTCATCTCTTTTATTGCGTATCGATCCACCTCTTTCTCGGGGCCGAGGTTCATCACTGACTCGCACTTCTCCAGTATCTCCATCATAAATTCCATGTCCTGTTGCTATTAAAGGTTTTCTAGGAATTTTCAGAAAGGAAGTCGTCTTGTTGAGTACAGTTATTTTTTCGCTTACTCAAACACATCGCTAATTCCTCCTTTT
>CAYYXK010000033.1:0-15793 GCA_964475625.1 uncultured Thermoplasmata archaeon
TCCACCCCCCGCTATTTTTCCATTGATGCTATTGGGGAGGAAAAATAGCGTGGGGCTCTTTCGGAGATTCTTCGAATTTCCTCAATCCACCCCCCCCGCCCGATACTAACTGTACACTCTGTTCATGGGGAAAAATAGCGGAGGATTCCTTCGGAAAAATCAAAGATTTTTCCTCGATTCGGCCCCCTTCAATGCAATGTGGAGAAACGAGGCCTCCCTCGGCAGTTTCACTGCCTCGGTCCACCCCCCGCCTATGCAGTACTGGGAAAAGATGCTAGGAAAAATAGCGTGGGGCTCTTTCGGAAATTCTTCGAATTTCCTCAATCCACCCCCCGCCTACGCGGTAACTGGGAAAAAGAAACTTCATCTCTAGTCAGATTGCCTGTTATGATTCCGGATATGTGAGCGGTTGTGTCGTCCGCGGATGCGTTGTCCCCGTAGAAGGTGAGGTTCGGCCAGTTGGTGGCTCCTTTCTTTTCAGCTATCTCGTGCTGGTAGAAGTAGGAGTTGGTGAAGATGGAAGAGGGGACGATGATGGTGTTGTTCATACCGGATTCGATGGAGTATGAGAAGGTTGTGAAAGAAGTGAGAGGGTCAAGGCTATCTTCACATGGGTTGAAAACCACATTTCCTCGAATTTCTTCCATATCCGCGATTTTCCGCATCATGGTTTTTCACCTTTTATGCCCACATAAACCTTATCTATGTCCTTCGCATACAGGAGATACAGGGTCTTTATGAATTCGGAGACCAGTATCACATCTTCCTCGGCATTTTTGATGATATTTTCATCAAAAGCCACCTTTTCGATGCCGTCCTTATCCACCACCTTTCTGCTGGATTTGCTGATGAGTTCCGCAGCCTTCTCATGTATGTCCTTGCGAATTCTGATGATTATGTAGAAGGGGCGCTTTCTGAGAATATATCTGTCGTCCGTTACGAAATGATGAGACACATATTCGGTTCCGTTTTTCGCCACGGTTCCCAGCAGAACCAGTTTCACATATTTTTTCTTGAAATACGGCCAGAAGAATCCGAGAGGGTCTTTGTGAAGCTTGTAGAAGTCCCAACCATATTTGAAAAGCCAGAGATCTATTGTGATAAAGAATATGGAGAAAAACCATAGTGCTTGACTGAAAGGATTAAGAACCAGCAGATATGCAACCAGTAGTACTGGTATTAAAGCGAGTGAAAAAGCGAAAAAAGAAAGTGCAGCCACATCTCTGTTTTCGTTCTCGTACTTCGTCTCGCTTTCGACAATGAGTACCCCTTTCTCAACCAGTTTACGGTACGGTTCGACCTCCGAATCATAGGAGCTCATGGTAGGGCGCTCCCCCCGCAGCACAGACCTATACTCATGACTTTGATATATCTAAAACTCTATTTGAATGTTTTGGTAATCACTTTCATCTTCACAGACCCCAAACAAAAGGGATTATTAAGAAGGAGCCGGATGGGGAGCCATGAGGCCGTTAAGTTACTCCTCCATGAGCACATATGAACAGTGTCCCCTGAAATGGAAGTTGCACTATGTTGACAAGGTGCCCGAACTACCGAAGCCCTACTTCAGCTTCGGCAAGGTGATGCACGATGTGATGGAGTATTTTTACATGGAGAAAGAGGGAGGGAAGATAAAGGGGCCGAGGTTCGAAGCTCCTTCCGTGGATGAACTCCTGAGATACTATGCGGACATATGGACCTCCGAAGGATATGCCGATGCGAAGGAGGAGGAGAACTACCGCAGTCTGGGTGAGAAGATAATCGGAGAATACCACTCCACTCATGCACCCTCGTTCAGGATGCCCGTGGCCACCGAGCACTTCTTCATGCTGGATATCGAAGGTGTGAAGGTCAGAGGATACATAGACCGCGTGGACAGGATAGATGAGGATTCGGTGGCGATACTGGACTACAAGACCTCAAAGAACCCTTTTAGCCTGCCATATGTGAAAGGGAACGAACAGCTCGCGCTCTACCAGATGGCATTCGAGGAACTGCATGGGAAAAGGGTGGAAAGGCTCAGCCTGTATCATCTTAGAAGCAATATGGATTTTTCAGTCGGAAGAAGGCCGGACTCAATGATAGATGCGCTCCGTTCCAAGATCGTCAGAATAGCGGAATCGATCGAGAACGAGGGATTCGAGCCTAAGAAGAGCAATCTTTGCGCATATTGTGATTACCAGCACCTCTGTCCCTATTTCATGGACCTCTTCGCGGAGAGAACGGAGGAGAAGATCGATGTCGAGGAACTGGTGGAAGAATATGCAAGACTCTCCGATGAACTCGGCAAATTGAAGAGGAAGAAAGACGAGATATCCGCAGTTCTGAAGGAGTATGCCGAAAATAGGGGTTTGAGGGCAATATACGGGACAAAGAATGCGGTGACGATATCTTCCTATGACCGGGTAAGTTTTGATGAGGACGTCAAAAAGGTTCTGGAGAGCGAAGGGATCTGGAACTCGGTCTCAAAGCTGGATGACAGGGCCCTGAAAGAACTTATTGACTCCGGAGGCATGTCCGTAGAGCTTGCCAAGGCGGTGAACAGATACAAAAAGGCCAAAAAAGTAATCATTCTCAGAAAAAGGAAGTTGAAGGATGAAGAAATGGATGTGAGTTAAGCATTTAAAGACGAAAACGGATGGTGGTAGCATGAACCTCAAACAGATGGCAGGAGAGAAGGCTGCGGATTATGTGAAGGACGGAATGGTCGTCGGCCTGGGCACAGGGAGTACAGTATATTATACCATAATGAAGCTGAGGGCCATGTTCAAAGATGGACTGGACATCATAGGAATTCCGACGTCGGTCGAAACGGAGCGCCTTGCGAATGAACTTAAAATCCCTCTCACAACTCTTGAAGAGCATCCGGTCATAGACCTGACCATAGACGGTGCGGATGAGATAGACCCGAATCTGAATCTGATAAAAGGTGGCGGTGGCGCCCTTCTTCGTGAGAAAATCGTCGCTTCCGCATCAAAAAGAGAGATAATCGTCGCTGACGAGAGAAAAATCGTGCAAAAGCTCGGAGAAAGGTTCTATCTGCCTGTCGAAGTCGTACCGTTCTCTGAGACCGTGGTCATGAGAAACCTTGCGAGCATGGAGCTCAACCCAAAGCTCCGTATGCGGGATGGCAAGAAGTTCATCACGGACAATGGGAACATCATAATCGACTGCCATACGGGCCCCATAGAGGATGTCGAGAGTCTGGAAATTGATATCAATCTGATACCCGGAGTGGTCGAGAACGGGCTTTTCATAGGGCTGGCTGACACGGCAATAGTTGCAACGGTAAATGGAATAAAAGAATTAAGAGGTTTTTAGAGCTTTTTGCTGTGCTCTGTCAGGTTTTCCAGGTCCTTCTCATACTCGTTGATGAGTTTTTTCCTGTCGGACCCTATCTCACCGACTATCTTGGTGATCGGATGGGCAAGCCTGTAAGCATGAACCGGCCGTCCTTTGCCCTGTTTCTTGATGTCTCTCTTCTTCACCCAGCCCTTCTTTCTCAGGTACTGGATGGCTATGGAAACTTCGGGCTGTCTCAGACCGGTGTCTCTCTCTATCTCTATGGACTTGACCTCCTCCTTTCCGGTGAGATACGCCAAGGTCCTGGCTATCTTCGGCTTGAGGCCGTTCTTCACCAGGAGATCCACGAATTTTTCGTCGTATGGTGTTTTTTCTGGTGTCATATTATCACCTATTATCCACATTAAATAGATGCCTATATATAGCTTTCGGTCACTCCCGCCCATTTGATATTTTGGGGACTATAAGCCTATTTAAAGCACATAAATGTGGTTTTATGTGTCTTATTATGGGTGGTATATCTCACTCGTATTTCAGAGATATTTCGTGTTATTATACGCATATGCTGCGCTCTCGTCCCTTTCCAATGCCATGGAGAATCTTTCCCTTGCACCTATCTCGTCGTTCTTTCCGGCGAGTGCCACGCCGAGGTTGTTGTGTATCGCAGCTATGGTCATATCTTCTTCCAAAGCCCTTTCGAAGGATTCCACGGCGGTATCGCAGTCTCCCACAAGATACTGTATCGCCCCGTAATTGTTCCACAGTATCGGGTCCCGCTCGTCCTTCGAGATTCCTTTCTCAAGGGAATCGAGGGCATCTTCATCCTCCCCTATCCGGTGGTAACTTATTCCCATGGCATTCCACACCCTTATCAGGGTATTCGATATTTCCAGTGCCTTCTCATAGGACTGCACGCTCGCACCGTCCCTCTCCATTCTTTCAAGTATTTTTCCCCTTCTTATCCACAGCGGAGCGCTCCGCTTCTGTCTTATTATGGTATTCAACAGGTCCAGTGACTTTGGCATCTTATCGGAGTCGATGTATATTTGGAGCATGTTGAGGCGAGCCTCTTCGAAGTTCGGGTCTATGTCAACGGCTTTTTTGAAGATATTCAGTGCATCATCGCTCTTTCCCATAAGATAAAGAATGACCCCGTAAGAGTTCAGTATCTCCTTCGACCTCGGTTTCGCCTCGGCAAGTGAGCGGTAGCATTCAAGCGCCTCTTCAAGCATCCCCAGTTTGAAATAGAGTTCCCCTCTGGCCATCAACTGGCTGAGAGAGCTTATTCCGGAGAGGATGTCTGGCTTCTCTTTTTCTTCGGATTCTTTTCCACCTTCCGCCGCCTCAACCTCCCCGGTCTCATGTTCTTCCAAGGATTCCTCTGTCTCCGGCTCAATCTCCTTTTCTTCCGTTTCTGCGGCTTCTTCTTCGAATTTCTTCATCTCAGCCGCTCCGACGAATGCGGCAAGGCCGGGAACTAGCGCCGGCTCTCCCCCCTCGCTCTCTTCCGCATCCTCTTCCTCTTCCGGTTCTTCTTCGATTTCAGGCTCAGCTTCCGCAACAGGCGGAGCGGACGGGATCTCTTCATGTGCATTTCCGGTGAGGTTCTTCAGCTCCTGTTCACACGGTTTCAGTCCCGGGTCCAGTTCAAGTGCCCGCGTGAAGTCTTCTATTGCCTCTTTTTCCATGCCCCATTCTGAGTATGCTATCCCTCTCTGGCAGAGTATCACCGGGTCCTCCCTTATCCTAAGCATATATCCATACACATCAACGGCCTGTGGGTACATCTTTCTTTCGTGGAAAAGTAGGGCTTTATTGATGAGGGCATCCCAGAATACCGGATCTATTGCAAGAGAACGGTTGAATGAATCCGTGGCCTCTTCAAAGCGTCCCAGATGTTTGAGTACGAGACCCCGGTTGTTCCACCCTTCCTTTCCGGCGGGGTTTATCTTGGTCGCTCTGTTGAAACAGAGGAGCGCTTCATCGTATTTTCCTCTTCGGTACAGCAACTCGCCTTTCTCCATCCATGCCCTATAGCTATCGGGGCTTATCTCGGTGAGTCGGTCAAGTGCCACAAGTGCGCCATCGGAATCCCCTCTTTCATCCAGAAGTGAAGCTAGAGCGGTCCATGCACCTACATCTGTTTCATTGAGCGAGGTCGCCCTCCGATACCAGTCTTCCGCTTCCCGTATCCTTCCGAGTGCGTTGAGGCAATCGGCTTTCATCCTCACAAGCGGCTCGTACTCGGACTTTATGGCCAGACCCTTATCGATATATTCGAGGGCCTTTCTGCAATCCCCCTCCTCCATGAAGTTCCTTGCCCACGCCTCCATGGACTGAACCTCTCCCAGGCTCGGCAGGAATGCCGTGTCCCTTTCTTCCTTCTTTTCCAAGTCCCTAAGAATACCGTATTTTTCCAGAAACTGTAAAAACTGGTCCCACTGGGAGACCTCTATTCCTTTCTCATCGGCATATTTCATAGCCGCCGGATCCACATCTCCTGCGCTCATCACGAGTATTTTGATGAAGGGGTTGTTCACTCTCTCGACGGTGTCCTCAAGGAATGCCCTACTGAGCTTTTCCCGCGAGAGTATGAAGAGATAATGCAGTGTCTCT
Organism: uncultured Thermoplasmata archaeon; assembly: GCA_964475625.1. GTDB lineage: Archaea > Thermoplasmatota > Thermoplasmata > WALJ01 > WALJ01 > JALTFR01. The sequence continues at coordinate 5,920 of CAYYXK010000033.1, forward strand.
CCCGTTGGCAGTTTCAGATAGGAGTCCAGTTCTATCCTCGCATCGGTGACCTTTGCACCTTTTATCTCAAAACCCAACTCTCCGGATATCCGGTATGCGAGTTTTTCAAAGTCCTTTACCTCCATTGACCTGATGGTATCGAGAGCGCTCACGCCACCGTATTGTCCTATTGGTACTTTTATTTTACTGTCATCCCGAAGATTGATTATCTTTTTTGATAAAATGAGAACATTCTTTATATGTAAAAAGGAGATGAATAGGCCGTATCCTCCTCTCTCTCACCTTTTTTTGATATCCATCCTTATCTTCATTCCCTCTATCTTCCATTCCGTACCGCCTTTGCCACCTTTTTCAAGCACATCGGACAGTGTTTCTTTCATTATGTAATCCTTGTGCACCTCAATGGCCTTCTCGAGATCGGCATCGCCGGAGTAGTATGTCTCTATGTGCGCATCGTATTCGAGGTCCATGTCCTTCCTCATGTTCTGAATACGCCTTATTATCTCACGGGCAAGGCCTTCGTACTTCAGTTCGGGACTTATCTCGGTGTTCACGAGAACGGACAGGGATGTACCCTCAGCATGCCCTCCCGAATATCCTTCTTTCACCTTGTCCACGATGATGACGTCTTCCTGTGAGAGATCCAGCCCGTCCTTTTCAATAACCTTTCCGCTGCGGAGGGCCTCCACATCCTCCGGTGAAAGTGATTCTATGACCTTCACAGCATCCTTCATCCTTGCCCTGAACTTCGGACCGAGAACACCGTAATTGGGAGATATGCTGGCCTCCATCATTCCTTCTCCTGAGGAAAGGACCACCTGTTTGACATTCAGCTCCTCCTTTATCACATCGGTGAAGCGCTCCAGCCTCTTAAGGTCGGATTCGGGGCCGCTGATTATGGCCTCGGACAGGGGCATCCTAAGTTTTATGTTGGCACCCTGCCTCGCACTTCTTCCGGCCTCCACGGCCTTTATCACCAGTGTCATGTCCCTTTCGAGCTCCTCATCTATGAGGCTCTCATCCGCCACGGGGTAATCGCACATATTAACGCTCTCCGGCGCATCATCATCCATGGAGCGTACGAGGTTCCGGTACATCGTTTCAGCAAGGAACGGAGTGAGCGGCGACATAAGTTTGCTCAGGGTGACGAGAGCGGTGTACAATGCCTCGTATGCCCCTTTCTTCTCTTCAATGCTCCCTTCCCAGAACCTTCTTCTCGACCTGCGGAGGTACCAGTTGCTCAGGTCGTCTATGAATCCCATAACGGCTCTACCGGACCGGTGTATCTCGTAGGTGTCGAAGCCTCTCTTCACTTCATTTATGAGTGAGTTCAGCCGGGAAAGAAGCCATCTGTCAAGCTCATCGCTGACATCCGCACCCGAAGGGCTGAAATCGTCAAGATTGGCATTGGTCACGAAGAAGGAATAGACATTCCACAGCGTGGTTATCGACTTGGACATCACATCCTTCACAAGCTCGAACCCGAAGCGCTTCGAGTACCAGACCGGAGATGTGTAGAAGTAGAAGCGCACGGCATCAGCGCCGTATTTTTCCATCATCTCGTCAGAGCTTATGGCGTTCCCCTTGGACTTGGACATCTTCTCCCCGTCCTCATCCAGTATCAGGCCGAGGGTCAGGACATTCTTGTAGGCCGGTTTATCGAAGGAAAGTGTGCTCACGGCCAGAAGCGTATAGAACCATCCTCTCGTCTGGTCCAGAGCTTCAGTTATGAAATGAACGGGGAACGAATTCTCAAACTCGTCCTTGTTCTCGAAGGGATAATGATACTGTGCAAAGGGAGCGCTCCCCGAGTCGTACCAGACATCTATGGTGTACGGTTCTCTTTTCATGGGCTTTCCACACTCAGGGCACTTTATGTCGAGCTCATCCACCCACGGGCGGTGGAGTTCAAAGTCATCCGACAGTTTTCCGGCATACTTCTCCAGTTCTTCCTTTGATGATATCGCAATCTGATGGCCTTCCTCGCAGACCCAGACCGGCAGAGGGGTTCCCCAGTACCTGTTGCGCGACAGTGCCCAGTCCTTCAGCTCGTTCAGGAAATTCCCGAAACGTCCGTGCTTCAGGTGCTCCGGCTTCCAGTTCACCTGCTCGTTGTTGGCCACCATCTCGTCGCGGAGCGCCGACATCCTGATGAACCATGTATCGAGGGCATAGTACAGCAGAGGCGAGCCGCAGCGCCAGCAGAAAGGATATGTGTGGGATATCTTTCCATGTGCGTAAAGCAGACCCCTTTTCTCAAGTTCTATCATTATGTCTCTGTCGCAGTCCTTCACGAACCTGCCCTCATAAGGGGGCACCGCGGATGTGAACTCCCCATCCTCATCTACGGGGTTGACCATGCCCACGCCGTTTTTCTTGCACAGTTCATGGTCATCCACACCGAATGCCGGAGCGATATGCACCATTCCCGAACCGTCCTCAAGGCTGACGAAGTCGGCATGCACCACGAAGTGCGAATCCGTGTCCGGTTTCACATAGGGAAACATCTGTTCATACCTCTTTCCTATCAGCTCCGAGCCCTTCATCTCCTCAATTATCTTATAATCGCCTTTCAGCACATGCAGACGGCCCTTTGCGAGGTATAGCCGCTCACCCTCGTGCTCAACCAGAACATAGTCGAGTTCCTTTCCAACCGCTATCAGAACATTGGATATGAGGGTCCACGGGGTTGTCGTCCAGACGAGAAAATATGCATCCTCGTCCTTGACTTTGAACTTCACGAAGACAGACGGGTCTTTCGTTTCCTTATAGCCCTGTGCGACCTCGTGGCTGGATAATGGGGTTCCGCACCTCGGGCAGTACGGGACGACCTTGTAATCCTTGAAAAGAAGTCCTTTCTTCCACGCCTGACTAAGAGACCACCAGACGCTCTCTATATATGAGTCCTTCATGGTGACATAGGCGTTCTCGAAGTCTATCCAGAAGCCTATGCGCTCCGTCATATTCTCCCATTTGTCCTTGTACTTGAAGACACTCTTCTTACAGAGTTTATTGAACTCCTTGACACCGTATTTCTCTATGTCGGCCTTGTTCTCGGCGCCTATCTGCTTCTCGACCTCTATCTCCACCGGAAGGCCGTGGCAGTCCCATCCGGCTATATAGGGCTGTACATCGTAGCCGTTCATCAGTTTGTACCTGAGAAACGCATCTTTTATCGCGCGGGTGAGCGCGTGTCCGATGTGCGGCATGCCGTTTGCCGTAGGCGGGCCTTCGAGGAATATGAACCGCTCGTTCCCCTTCCGAACCTCCCTGGATTTCTCGAATATATGCTCACTCTTCCAGAATCGAAGGACCTCTTTTTCCATCTCCGGAAAGTCTACCCTTGGTTTAACCTCTTTGAACGGCATGTCAATCGCACGGCGATGATGCAGGGATTATTTAATTTTCGGTGGAGAGACACTTTATTCTATCGGCTTTACCTCTCCTTTCTTGACCCATATCTTGCCGTTCTCAAGGTAGAAAAGTATGTATTGTCCTTCTTTGATGCCTCCGAGCGCTTCCTGAACAGCTTTTGGTATTGTGATATGCTTTTTGCTCGTTATTTTGGATTGCCCGATAAGTCCGTCCTTCATGGGAGCAATACATGCAGCTTTAATTTAAAAAATGTTCCAATTAAGAATTGAAAAATGGAAAAAACGAAAAATTGATATAGTGGAATAAGATATGTGCTCGGGAGATATCCCAAGGTGATATGATGAAAACGGGAAGAATAATTGCAATACTACTGCTCATAAGTATGTTGATGCCAGTTACTGCGCTATCAAGGGCAGATGTGGAGCCGAATGGTGATATGCAAAACGCGGAACTCATAGATACAGGGAAAATGTATTATGGCCATTTGAGCCCTTCAGATGTTGTAGATTGGTATAAGGTGCCAATAAATGAAGAAGAGGGATTTAGAATTACTGTTAAAGGAGATGTGCGGGCATCAATATATGATAATTCTGGAAAATATGTTACAAATAATTTTGATTTATACAATACTGAGAACCCGCAGCTGATTTTTTATTCTCCACATCAGAGTGGTTTTGTATATATAAAGATAATAGAAAATGCGTTCACTCTGGATAATAGAGATTATAGTCTATTTATCGAAGTGAAGCGTATCCCATCAGCTCCAAGAAATTTAGAGATTACATATGTAAGCGATAAAAAAATAACTTTAAAGTGGGATCCACCGGAAGATGATGGAGGTGTAGGTTTAAAATATACTGAGGAAGGTACAGGAATATCTTACAAAATCTACCGAGATGGAAAATATATAGGTAGGGCAACAATAATACTTCCAACACAATATGTGGCACCCACAACATATACAAATACTGTCGAGATTCAAGGAGATTATCCTCGCCCAGAACAGGGTTACAACTATAGTTGGTATGTAACTGCAGTAAGCTGGGTGGGAGAAAGCGAACCCAGTAATACTGTACATGCAGGACTATCAGATTCCGAGCAAGTATCAAGTGAGGATTCCCCCGCACTCAGCGCTCCTCTCATCATACTCGGAGTTCTTGGCGCCGCCGCAGTCGTGGGAATCAGGCGCAGAAAGTCATAAACCCATTTCCTTTTTCCCTTTACAGGTCATCTTTTTATATGAGCGCCGAATCCTCGAGTGTGCGCTCTGCTCACATACTCATGGTGCTGCTCGGCCTGATGCTGATAATGCCGTTAGCCTCGGCTGCGCCCACCATCGGGGAGATAGACACATATTCAAAGACCTCACACGGAGAGGCGATAGAGTACAACTGGACCTTCTACAACCCTGATAATTACACATACAGGGTGGAGGTCTCATACGATGTACCGGCGGGGTGGAATGCGGACATTTCGGACAAGAGCTTCGATCTGGCACCGGGCGACACGCACACTTTCACAATTAAGATGGAGCCGACGGAGTATGCGGTCAGTGGAGATTACAGTGTATCTTTCCGAGAGATACCATATGAGAACCCCAATTCAACGGAAACCGTTTCGATGAATGGTCACAGCTCGGTGATACTCACGGTTCCAAGGTCACCGACACCTCTTGAGGTCATTCTCTATGACCACTTCGGCATGGAGATAGAGAATGTCTGGCTGGCATTCATCCTGAACATAATATTCTGGGCCATCATTGGTGCGTCCATATTCTTCATATTCGATCCGATACTCACGGCTGTGGCAAAGAAGACGGAAAGCGATGTGGATGATATGGTTCTGGAGATATTGAAAGGCCCTGTCTTTGCATATCTCGTTCTTTGGGGTATAGTCTCTTCGATCTATATCTTTGAAACATCACATCTGGTAACCCTGTGGACTGAGAGAATATACAACATACTTGTTATAATAATAGTTTCATGGGTGACATACAAGGTATTCAGGAATGTGGTCATATACAAGACAAGGCAGTATGCATCGAAGACCAGCACCGAACTGGACGATGCACTGATACCTCTTTTTGAGAAAGTCGGGGTCATAGCAATAGGCATCGGAGCCGTCGCATACATACTTGATTGTCTGGGTTTCAACCTGACGATGTTGATAGCAGGCCTCGGAATGATAGGGCTTGTCATCGCATTTGCAGCGCAGGACACCCTTTCGAACTTCTTCAGCGGGATACACCTGCTTCTTGACCGCCCGTTCAAAGAGGGCGACATCATAAAACTTGCAAGCGGGGAGTACTGCGAGGTAAAGCATGTGGGAATGAGAAGTACAAAGCTCTACAACACATTCGACCACGACATGATAATCATACCGAACAGCGACATAGCAGGACAGCAGATAGTGAACATAAGCACTCCGGACCCCTATTTCAAGGTGAGGTTCACCATGGACGTCTCCTACAATTCCGATGTGGCCATGGTAAAAAAGATAATCCTCGACACCGCTATGAAGCACCCGAATGTGATAAAGAGCGAGGATAGAAAGCCCTTCGTCAGGCTCATAGACTTTCTGGATTCGAACATACGGTTCAAACTCTACCTCTGGGTGGATGATGCGATGAACCAGTGGAAGGTGGAGTCCGAGATAAAGGAATGGCTTTTCAATGAATTCAAGGAGAAGGGCATCGAGATTTCGTATCCGACACATGTCGTGTATCTGGAAAAGGAATGATATGTTTTTATGATTAATTCTATGCATTTATGACTGAAAAACAGGCCAAAGTCGTTTATATACCTGTGTGAAAGAAAGCATGATATGTTAGGCGGCTACGCATTTATATCTCTGGCATCCGCTGCAGTTCTGTTCGTTTTGATAGTTCTCATTCTGAAAAGTGATTTACATTCAAGGAGCCATCAGGTGGCGGCGCTCTTATTTTTTATTTTGTTCGTATGGAGCCTGCTCGATGTCGTGCAGAGATATGCCCCCTCGGAAGAAGCGATAACTCTGGCTATGGTCGGCATAATGGCACTAGCTATTTTCATCCCGCCCGTCTTGCTCCATCTCTCATACATATTTCCATGGAAGAAAAGGTCGATGCACCCCATCATACTCTCTCTTTACGGAATAAGTTTTGCGATTCTTGCAATACATATAAATACCAGAGCATTCATATCAAGGATGGAACTCCGCGAGGCCGGCTACAATTTCGTTCCCGGGGACTACATAAGATATCTTCTCGCATACATTGCAGTTCTGATGTTTGTATCCTTACTTATTCTGGTCAAAAGATATGTTCATTTACATGGTAAGACATTGCTTCGTAAGACGAGATGTATGATTGCAGGAGTAGGCACGATAGTGATTCTAACTTTTTCCACCACCATAGTGCCGATTCTATTCGGAGATTACAGCCGCTACCCTCTGACCATACCCTCCTTTGCAGTGGGTGCCGCGGTCATAATATATGGGCTTGCCAGGCCGTTGCCGGACATACCGCACACTGAAAATGGGTCCGTTAGGAAAAGAGATTTCCCCTCGGGAGTACTCACAGTTCCGAAGGAAAAGGCATATCCTATGTTCTATGAATTGCTGTCCTCAGGGATGAGAGGTATATGCTTGTCCGGAAGAAAAGAGGAGGAAATCAAAGAAGAGATAGGAATCAAAGACCTGCCGGTGATGTGTGCGGAAAAGATTCTAAATAATATGGATTCCGACGATGTCAGAGATACCCTTTATTTCGTGATATCCGATTCCGTCATGGATTCGGGCACCGCCCTTCTAATGGATTCACTAGAAAGCTACATCGGCTCTACCGAGATAGACCTGCTTTTGAATGAGCTCAAGAGGATGAGAATTCGGGGGCTCGTCATTCATACGGAGATTTAGACCCTGCATGCGCTCCGAACGAATTTAACGGCCTTCACCCCCGTAAGTCCCCTGAACTCGCTGAGAAGTCCCCGTATCCTCTCGCCGCTACCTTTCACGACATACACCTCAAGGCAGGAGCCATCCTCCACATGGGTGTGCATCATTGTGGATATCTCAGGATAGCTGTGCTGTATGGATATCAGTTTGTATTTTTTGACATCTTTTCCGTACAGCAGGGTTATCACCGCTATGCTATCCTCTTCTTCGATGTCCCAGACACAATCCGATATGAATCCCTGACAAGCTCTCTCATGGCCTCCGAACGGGTGGAATAGCCCCTGCTCTTTATCGCGCTGTCAAATCGCTCCACAAGTTCCTTCTCCATCGACATGCTCACTATCATGTTATTAAGGAAAGGGCATTTCCTAAATAAAGCTTATTAAAAGGGAAAAGGAGGTCTGCTATCTGTGTACCAGAACATCCGCCTTGTTCGTCACCGAGGTTCTCAGAAGCATGTCAAAGACCAAGAGTTCAAAGCTTGTTTTCGAGGACTTATAATCCTTTTCCTTTTTCATCTCCTGTCTGAATACCTCCAGAAATTCAAAAATCAGCACGGAATAGCTGTAGGGGATCGTCTGGGTGCTGAGGAGCTCCCATATCTGATTTGTGTTTATTCTCGACCTACGGAAGATTTTTCCATATTTGAGTTCTGGGGCATCTCTCAATTCAAAGAAAGGATATGTACCTCTCTTCCTCATATTTTCTATCGGATTACCACTTATCTTATTCTCTTCTATGAATTCTATAACCATATTTGCATACGGAAACTCTTTGGGATTTGTCACGACCCTTTTTACTGCGCTTATGAGAATATTCTCCGCTATCGCATCTATCGGATATGAGATTGTTCTATAGCAGCCCATCCCCGTGCGCGTTTCCCCACCCGGAAGCACGAGATTGCACGGACAATCCGAGCAGACCTTCAATTTCTCGGTGAAGGCATCGGTTTTTTCCTTCATACCCGCAAGATTATCCTTCACACGGATTCTCATATCGCCTTCCAGTTTCTCATATGTGTATCCCACATCCTCGAGGTTTTTGTCGGGCTCTTGGAGCGCTATCACCTCACAGAGCGTGTCTACGCTGGTCTTATGTTTGAACATCTCCGTCATCCAGTCAAGCCCGTATTCCTGTCTCAGAGCGCACTCGCAATCCAGTATATATTCGATTCCCATAATGCCGCCGAAAAGTGTATGAAAATTAACTATATAAACATTGTGAAATACTGATGTCAAATCCCCGCACTCACCCACCTTATTGAGAAAAACACCACTTCTAAATGGACATTATTAAAAGGGAAAAGGAGGTCTACTATACGTGTACCAGAACATCCACTTTGTTCATCACGGCTTTCTTCATAAGTTGGTCCAGAATCAGGAGCTCAAGGGTGGTATTCGAGGATCGGAAATTGCTCTCATCGTTCATCACCAGTGCAAAGGCCTCCAGAAATTCAAAAAGCATCGGTGAGTAGCTGTGCGGGATTCTCGGCGTGGTCAGGACTGCCCACATCTGATTTGTGTTTATCTTCGACTTCCGGAACATCTTTCCGTATGAGAACCCGGGCGCATTTTTCAACTCGAAAAAAGGATGGGGCGCGTTGCTCTTCCTCAGATTTTCTATCGATTTACCGGTTATCTTCTTCTCTTCTATGAATTTTATAAACAGGTCTGCATACGGCATCTTTCCGGGATTCGCCACGATCCATCTGCCTGCTCTAACGAGAATGTTCTCGGCTATTGCATCTATTGGATACGAAATCGCCCGATAGCATCCCATTCCCTCATGGGTTTCACCATGGCGCAGTACGAGATTGCAGGGGCAATCGGAGCAGACCTTCAATTTCTCGGTGAATGCGTCGGTCTTCTTCTTCATCTCCCCCAGATTCTCCGTTACACGGACCGTCTGGCCACCTGTTTGCTTCTCATGGACATAGGTCACCTCGTTGATGTCCTTATCAGGCTCAGTCTGCTTTATTATATCATACAGGGTGTCCACTCTGTTCTTGTGTTTGAACATCTCCGTCATCCCGTCAAGCCCGTATTCCTGTCTCAGAGCACAGTCGCAATCGAGTATGTATTCGATTCCCATAATGTCACCGAAAAGTGTATGAAAATATCCTATATAAACATTATGGAATACTTGCTCTGTTGCATGTGGAAACAGCACCCTGCTTTTCGTTGAGTATGATATCCTTTCGGACATTGAGATAACGCCGGAAGGGGACAGGAGAAGATGGTTCAGCGTTGGAAACACTGCCGACCGTGATTTTTACTTTCAAGTTCTGAAAACACGGGTCAGGAGCAAGGACGGAAGCCCGATAAACCCGGATGATTTCAAAATCCCGGACGATATCCCACACATTGACCTGAAAAAGGATGAGAAACCGGAGGAAAAGCTCCGGGAGATGAAGATGAAAGAGATGTACGGGCACTAAAACTTCTCCGGTGGACTGGGCGGGACGAGCAAAATACGAAGTATTTTGCGATTACACTTTCTCTACGAGAAGGCTAACTCGCAACTATCGTTGCTCGGCAGAACTTAATTTTCAGGGACCGGGCGGGAT
>CAYYXK010000034.1:0-15471 GCA_964475625.1 uncultured Thermoplasmata archaeon
AGCTTCCAGAGGCCTCTTTGAAAAGAGGTCATAAAGTATTTTGGGATACTACACCCTCTGTGCTTTCCCACAATCCCCTATGCGCTCCCATCCTTTTCCAATCAAAAGCTTTAAAAATAGGGTGTTCATCGGTGCCACAACCCTGGGAAGAACCGCAGCAGAGGTGCCCTTTTGCGCCGTACGATGGGTTCAAGGTTCAGGGGACACGAAGATACGAGGTGATAAAACATGGAAAGAGGTGACGACGATGGCAGTAGTCACAAACCCTCTGGGCACCCACGTGATCCTGGACCTCTACGACTGCGAGGCCCCGGTGCTTGACAGCGTGGAAAAGGTAGAGGAAATACTCAGGAAGGCCGCCGAGGTGGCCAATGCGACTGTTATAGGCTCCACTTTCAGGAAGTTCTCTCCCCAAGGAGTCTCGGGCGTTGTTGTGGTGTCGGAGAGCCATCTCGCGATACATACATGGCCAGAGCTCGGATACGCATCGGTGGATATCTACACCTGCGGGGATCACACCATGCCCTCCAAGGCCGGAGAGTACATAATCAATGAGTTCGAATGCAGGAGGCCGACCATCGTTAAGATGGACAGGGGAGTGCTGTTCAAAGATGACTGAGTTCACCGAGTGGTACGGGGACTACGGGGTCAGTTTCCGCATAAAACGAAAGATACTGGAAGAGCGCAGCGAGTTCCAGAGAATGGAGATATACGAGACCGAGAACTCCGGAAAGATGCTGGTGCTGGACGGCGCTATACAGTTCGTGGAGGCGTGGGAAAGGACATACCACGAGATACTTGTCCACCCTGCGATGCTGGCCCATCCGAACCCCAAGAAGGTGCTGATAATCGGAGGGGGCGACGGGGGAGCGCTCCGCGAGGCGCTAAGACACCCGGTAGACAGAGCAGTGATGGTCGAAATAGATGGCAAGGTCGTGGAACTCGTAAGGAAGCATGTGCCCATAGATGAAGGAGCCTTCGAGGACCCCAGAGCAGAACTCATCATAGGCGACGGGATAAAGCATGTCCTGGAGACCGATGAACGCTATGATGTGATTGTCATAGATTCCACCGACCCTGTGGGCCCTGCGGTATCGCTTTTCAGCCAGGACTTTTATGGATACTGCCGGGACGCGCTCAACGATGACGGCATCGTGATAACCCAGGCAGGCGGTTCGTATTTCCACACCGGGGAGTTCCTGAATGCGTACGGGAACATGAAGAAGGCCTTCGGAAGGGCGTACGGCTTCGCTTTTCCGGTAATCGGATACTCTCCACCCTGGAACTTCGTTGTCGGCCTTAAAGGGAACATTGATTTCGAGAAGGTCAGAGTTAAGGACAGTCCGAACACCAGATACTACGATGCGAAAAGGCATGTCAGCATGCTCTACCTTCCCCGTTTTCTCAGGGAGAAGATGGAGCGGCTGTGAAAAAAGATATATATGGCAAGGGGGTAGGCGGCAGCACACCATGCCGTCGTAGCTCAGTGGCTGGAGCGGCCGGCTGTTAACCGGCAGGTCGCAGGTTCGAATCCTGCCGACGGCGTTTGAAATGGTGCAATATGCACTCTACCCTTTCTTTTCTTCTTTATTACCACAAAATCACTCTATTTCAAAAGCGACTTCATCCTCATCAACCTTAATCTTTTTCTTTTTGTAAATTGGCCTTCCATCTGATGTAGTTTTCACTTTCTTTTTCTTGACCGTTGGTTTAGGGGTTGGTTGTGTTGGCAGCGGAGTAATCTGTGTTTGCGTCTGTTGTTGAGGATATTGATACTGCAATGCTTGTGATTGCTGATAATATTGTACTGGAGGGTATTGCGGCGGTATGTATGGCGGGCGCTCATAGACCATCGTCTTAGAGTTCTGTATTAACGTTTCATTCAGATGAAAGCGCCGTATTTTTTTAAGTTTCTCAGAGAAGACCAAATAATCGATTATACCGATAGTTATCAAAGAAACACCAATGATAATAAATATGAATGAAAGAATTGTGTAAATAGGCGCTGCCCTTACCGCTTTTGCGTTTAGAAAGATACCATATGAAATGACGTATGTCCAAGATAGGTAGTAAAATACAAATGCAAAAAACATGAACAAAAACCCAGTATAGAATACAATTATGCTTCGTGTCAGCCTCGTTTCATAAAACATCTCCTGAAGCTTTACATCAATTCCTTGCATCTCCTATCACCTCTCATCCTGTCGTCTTCTTGAGCATATGAACCTTTTGAATTCTTCTTTGCCCCTTGCACATAAGCACAAAGTTAATCGAATATTAAAAATCTTCTAATCTCCTTCATTTCAGTATCTATCTCATCAAAATCCTAATATGGGAGTGCACCTTACTCCGTTTCAATGATATCGGAGGTTTTTGCATGAAGGTGTTCGTTACCAGAAGGATTCCGGAAAAGGGCCTGAAGATGCTCGAAGAGCGCTATGATGTGAAGGTCAATCCGCATGACAGGGTTCTCACGAAGGAGGAGATAATCGAGGGAGTGAAGGGTGCCGATGCCCTTCTCTGCCTGCTCACGGACCCGATAGACAGAGAGGTCATAGACGCGGGGCCGAAGCTGAAGATAATCTCCAATTACGCTGTGGGGTACAACAACATAGATTACGAGTATGCCGCTCAGAAAGGCATACCTGTTACGAACACTCCGGGAGTTCTCACTGAGACGACGGCGGACCTCGCATGGGCCATCCTCATGGCTGCAGCGCGCAGGGTGGTTGAAGGCGATGCCTTCATGCGTGCCGGGAAGTTCAGAGGCTGGGAGCCCATGCTCATGCTGGGAACCGATGTGTACGGAAAGACCATAGGGATTGTGGGAATGGGAAAGATAGGCCAAGCCGTCGCTCGCAGGGCGAAAGGCTTCGGAATGCGGATACTCTACCACAGCAGGAGCAAAAAACCGGAGATTGAGGAGGAAACAGGGGCGGAGCGCGTCCCCCTCGAGATTCTCATGGCGGAAAGCGATTACATAAGCCTCCACGTGCCTCTCACACCGGAAACGAAGAATATGCTGAACGCCGATGTGTTGGAGCTCATGAAGCCCTCGGCATACCTGATAAACACAGCCCGGGGCGAGGTGATAGATGAACCGCACCTCATCGAGATGCTGAAAAAGAAGAGGATAAGGGGCGCCGCGCTCGATGTCTTCCAAGGTGAACCTCTGAACATGAATCCCGAGCTCTATGAACTGGACAATGTTGTCCTCGCACCCCATATGGGGAGCGCTTCCCTCGAGACGAGGACAGCGATGGCGGTGATGGCGGCACAGGCGATAATAGATGTTCTGGAGGGAAAGGAGCCTGAGAACAGGGTGAATTAATTATTCATACCCCGGTGGGTTCTCGTTCTCATTCCAGTAGTAGTAAGGGCTCGTTTCTTTCTGCGAGTGGCTGATGTCCTTCGAGAGTCCTGCGTGGTATGAGCCGTAGCGCTCTCTTATCTGCTCCTCGACGGTCCTGCTCCTTCTTATGCCCTCCTTCACATGGCGCACCTCTATCAGTTCGGATTCCTCGAGGACCGCGAGGTCTCCCGCGCTCCGCACTATTCCGCCCATCTCCCTGAGCCTGAGTGTCAGTGAATTCCTCGCATTGTCCAGCTCCTTTGCCCTTCTCCTCGCTTCTGCGATTATCTCATCCACCGCTTCCTTCGTGGCATGCGGTATCCTTCCGTCCAGAGCGATTTCCTGCGCTACGAACTGAGCCATCTTGTCCCTGTTCTCTTCATTGTCTGGCATATAGGTGTTCACCAGTATCTCGTATCCTGAGCCGATTATCCGGGAGCGCAGCGGTGAAAGAACGTTCGGAAGGTCCTGTATGTTGCACGCTCCCACGAATATGAAATCGCAGGGCACATTATCCACCTTCACGCTGGCTCCCGCACTCTGCGGGTTCCTCCCGACTATGGGAAACTTCTTTTCCTGCATTGCCGTGAGTATGAACCTCTGAAGATGGCCGAGATGCGGCAGTTCATCTATGAAAAGCACACCGTGGTGCGCCTCGTGTATCGCTCCTGCTATCACCCTCTCATAAGGGGGGCTTCCTAGCTGGGGGTGGCTTCCGTACGGGTCGTGGCGAACGTCTCCGAGAAGCTCTGTCTCACTGGCCCCTGTTGCCAGAACAAAAGGGTTTCTTTCAAGCGGTATGATTATCTTGTAAGGCCTCTTTCTTCTTATCTCCCTGCGCTTTGCCAGTGCCTTTTCATCGAGCATCCTTATCTTTTCCCCGGCAGGCTCATAGACTATTATCTTCTCACCTTTGGGTGTCATGACGGTTCGCTCGGCGCTCTTCGGAAGTGGTATGAGCTGGCTCATCGTAGCCTCGACGACCCCTCCGAAAAGGTCCGTGAATGCACTGTCTCCGTACTTCTGAACCCCTGTTATCTTCGCTTTTCCGCAGTGCGGGCATATCCTCTCCTCCTGAGCCGAATACTCTCCGCAGTGCGGGCATCTGTATCCGAGGTCCGTGGCCACATCGGTGGGAACCATGTTGGGTTCCATCAGTTCACCCTGAGTCTCCTCGATCTCCCTTCTTTCCCTGTCCACATCGTCCGAGCTCTTTATCTCAACAAAGGGCCTTTCGGGATATTCCGGGTTGTGTACGACCCTTACCTCCTCCGAAGGCTTCCGAAGGTGGAATGCAAGTGCCTGCGCTATCATGGACTTTCCGGTTCCCGGAGGTCCCACAAGAAGTATGTGCCTGTGCTGCATCGCCCCTATCTTGGCGAGTTCCACAGCCTTGTCCTGCCCGATTACCCGTCTCAGAGGGTCCGCAGGTATCTCTATTTCCGCCGTAGTTCGAAAGTCCATGGAGGTACATCCCCTCTCTCTTAATATGCTTTTCCCGGAGACACATTTAAGTAGAAGCCTCATATCGCCAATCATGGGCGAAGAAGAGTTCGATTACGATTCACTACTTAAGGCGGCATATGAAGCGGTTCCGGAGAATGTGAAGAGCGCCGAGAGGTTCGAAATACCGAAAACGGATGTTATGAACGAAGGGAAACTGACGATAATAAGGAATTTCGCGGAGGTCTGTGAGAAGATACGGAGAGACCCCAACGATGTCCTGAAATATCTTCTGAGGGAGTTCGGATCGGCGGGAAATCTCGAAGGAAGAAGAGCTGTTCTTAAATCAAGGATACCGGAGAACGCCATTCAGACGCGCTTTGAATCCTATGTGGAAACATTCGTCATATGCTCCGAGTGCGGAAGACCGGATACCGAACTTGTGCGGGAAGGCAGAGTGCTGATGCTGAAATGTGATGCCTGCGGTGCGAAAAGGCCTGTCACGGTCAGAAAAGGACCCAAACCCTCGGATAAGCCGAAAGGACCTGTCGTTGTGGGCAATACATATGAGGTCTCGATAGAGGCCACCGGAAAGAGGGGCGACGGCATAGCCAGAATGGGGCCGTTCACAATATATGTCAAGGGCAATTACAGAAAAGGAACGAGGCTCAGGGTGCGCATAGACAAGATAAACGGTACGAAC
Organism: uncultured Thermoplasmata archaeon; assembly: GCA_964475625.1. Taxonomy (GTDB): domain Archaea; phylum Thermoplasmatota; class Thermoplasmata; order WALJ01; family WALJ01; genus JALTFR01. The sequence goes on from CAYYXK010000034.1 coordinate 5,499, forward strand.
GCCTTTGCAACTGCGGTACCTTAAACCGTTTAAAATAGTTTTATATCACACCAGTTCCAGTTTTACCGGATTTCCAAGCCGGTCCCATGCCATCCAGCTCCGCATCGTATACGGATATGCCACGATGATGTGCACGCTTCCGTATCTGTCGAAGAGTGCGAGATCCGCCTTCGATGGATGGAAATTCGGAGACGGGTGGCTGTGGAGGACGCCCACTATGGAAAAATCCACGGGTTTCATCTGAAACGGTATCGTGGCGCTCCGTTCCCCACCTATCGTTCCGGGAATGAATATGAGTTCTATTATCAGCCCGTCCCTTGCCCTCATCAGGGCTGCGAACTCGTGAGGGTAGTTGTCCTTGGCGATTTCAAGGGCCATTTTCAGTGTGGAGCGCTTTATACCTGTGACTTTCACGACTCCGCATCTTCACCCCGTATTATTGCTTTTCCGCAAGCTTTTAATCCATCGACACTATCTTCCATCATGGAACTCAAAGAGATCGCTATCGAGAAGCCGGATGACCTGAATGTGATAATAGGGCAGAGCCACTTCGTAAAGAGCGCGGAGGACATCTACGAGGCCGTAGTGAACACGGTACCGCAGGCAAAGTTCGGAATCGCATTCACCGAGGCATCCATGGAACGGCTCATAAGAGTGGAAGGGAACGATGACAGGTTGAAGGATATAGCGGCGAAGAATGCGCTCAATGTGGGCGCCGGGCATACATTCTATGTCTTCGTAGAGAACGCGTATCCGATTAACATACTCCGCTCCATCAAAGATGTCCCTGAGGTCTGCACCATATTCGCAGCTACCGCAAATCCGATATCCGTGATAGTCGCCGAGAACGATAGGGGACGCGGGATACTCGGCGTGATAGACGGACACGGGCCTATCGGGATAGAAACGGAGGAGAACAGGAAGAAAAGAAGGGAATTCCTGAGGAACATCGGCTATAAGTTCTAAAACCCTTTTCTTTTTATATGATACTATTGTTATACTTTATATTCCAATAGTTAAATCTGATATTCCGCGATTATGTGTTCCTGTTCTCCGTTATTTATGTATGGGCTGCGGAGCTCATGAGCTCATATCTTCCCGATACGCTCCTTTATCAGTTCCGCCAGTGCCCTGCTCATCCTCGGTATCTTGGCCAGATCATCGACGCTCGCTTTTTTCAGGGATTCTATACTATGGTACCCCGCACGATATATTTTTCGCGCACGGGACGGCCCCAAGCCTTTTATCTTGCTAACGACCTTTATGAACTCGTCCTCAGACAGTTCTTTCTGGGGTGAGGAAGGCTTCTTTTTCTCAGCAGGCTTGGTTTTGGAGCTTTTTTCTTTCTTTGCCGAGGACCTCTTTTTTTCCGGTGCGGCTTTTTTCTCTTCCTCTATTCCAAGGCCTTTGAACAGCAGCTCCGCCATCGCTCTACTCATCCTTTTGACCTTTGCGACCTTTTCCATGCCGTCCTTTCTAAGGTCCTCTTCGCTGCGGTAACCGCTCGCGTACAGCATCTTTGCCCTCGAAGGGCCTATTCCCTTTATGGCGGCCATCCTTTCGATGAACTCCGCACTCCCATCCTTCTCAGGTTCCGTCTTTTTGGCGGGGGGGACTTCGGGTTCCGGCTCGGGCTCTTCCTCTTTCATATGCAGAGGCAGGTGGCATTTCGGGCATGTCTCTTCTTCCTCGTCCATAATCGCACCGCATACTCCGCATTCGTAGATGTCTCCATTTTTGATGAGGTCCGCGCCGCCGGAGAAGTTTTTCTTAACATAGGAGATGACCTTCCTGGCAAGACCGGCATTTATCCCCGGTATCGCCGAGATATCATCCTCGGTTGCCTCAAGGAGAAGTGCGAGGTTCGTGTATTCGGCATCGAATATGGCTTCTGCTTTCTGGCTGTTTATGCCCGGAATCTTCGTAAGGATGCTCATCATCTCCTCCCAGTAAAGAGGCTCTATTCCGATTATGACCGGTTCACCTTCGATGGCCCATTCGACGAGATATTCTCCCTCGATTCCCTCTTCATTAGTCAGGGCGATTTCCCTCGCATGCACCATACCTGCCATCTCCTCCCCCCATGTGATCACCGCATCCTCAATATCCTCGTTTCCTGCGATATACAGGTCTATGTAATCTCTGAAACTCAGGCCCAGGTCCTTTCTCATGTCCTGTACCCTGCGGACGATCTCCCTCATTCTACCTTCGACAAGGAGCCTCTCATCCCTTCTTATATCCAGATATACACTTCCATCAAGGAATTTCTCATCCACCACATATTCCGGCAAACTTGAAACGAAAAGAACCATGTTCGGCTCTATTTTTACCATCTGGCCCTCTATTCCGAGATAATACTCTCCTTTCTGGATCTCCTCGCGTATCCTCTTTGCAGGCCTGTTCTTCAGCATCACCGCAATCCTGCTGGACCACTGGCGGTATACCATCCCGATAGCATCCGGGTTCGGCTGTACCTCAAGGATCATCTCCTCCCACTCCTGCGCCGGAGGAACGGACTCTATTGTCTTCACATTCAGTTCTTCCCTTATGAAATCGCCGAAGAACTCAATGGCCTCTATCACCTCTTTAGACGCTGCCTTGACCACTATTCTACTTACCGGCCAACGATATGATATGCCTGCCTTTTTCCTCGCTTTTCTTCCGGAACGGATTATATCCATGGCAATCTCCATTCTGACATCCAGATTCCGGTCTATTATCAGTCTGTTCGGAGTTCCTATGGATTCGCTGTGAACAGATATCTCCTTTCCGCCTATGTCCTGATACATCTTCTCCGAGATATGTGGGGAGAAAGGGGCGAGCATTCTCAGTATCGCCATCATGGCCTCGTAAAGGGTGCGGTATGCCGAGAGAACTTCCCTCCTGTCCGTATCTCTTGACTTTATACGGGTCCTTACCGCACGGAGATACCATTTCGAAATGATGTTCACGAGATTCTCTATCTGCTCCGCCGCCCTGTCCATTCTCATTGATTCCATGGCCTTTATGTATGTGTCCTTGGTCTCCTCAATGGTCGAAAGCATCCACCGGTCAACAGGCATTCCGTACTCGTGTACTGTTTCTATGGAGACCTCTTCGGGTTTGAAGTCCGATATGGAATAGTAGAGCGCAACGAATCTGTGGAGATTCCACAGCCTGTCGAATTCTTTTCGGACACGCTCCAACCTGTCTCCCCTCAATTCTCTGTTCCGCCATGGTTTTTCCTCGGCCAGAAGGGAGTATCTTATCATATCCGCGCCGTATTTGGAGAATATCTCCTTTATCTCCTGACTCTTCTGCTTTACACTTACCTTCCCTGTCCCGATGACCTTCTTGAAGGGTGCCTTTCCGAATATCGCCGCAGATGCGGCCATCTGGGAGAATATCCATGTTCTGGACTTGTTCAGAGGCTCTATGACCATGTCCGAAGGCCAGTATCTGGAATATTCGCTCTGCATCGAAGGGTAGTTCAACTGTGCCCATGATGCGGCCATTGCCGCAAAATTCGGGAGAAGTATCTCTTTCACTCTTTCCATCCTTTCGCCGCATTTGGGGCATTTCATGGTGTATCTGTCCACCCACGGACGATGGATGCCCATTCCTTTCTTGAATTCCGGAGAGAGCTGTATCAACTCTCTTACGGAGCCGATGACCTCGCTGTTCCCGCATGAGCTGCATAGCCAGACCGGCATGGGTATTCCCCAGTAGCCTTTCTTGGATATCGGCACCGGCATGCTCTGTTCCATCCATTCATAATCCGCACCCATCATCCATGAAGGCATCCATTTGACATCCGTAGCCACTGCCTCCGCATCGTCCGCAATTTCGGCAGGCTTGAAGGACCATTCCTCCGATATCATGGGTATGATTCTTGATTCGCATTTTCTGCAGTAGGCGGTACTTTCCATGACATCGTGGGCTGCTAGGGCCGTTCCGGTGTTTATCAGGTCCCTTATGATTATGGAATCGGCATCGAAGACCCCATATCCGGAATACTTGCCCGTGCTTGCCCCCAGTTGTCCGGCCTCACTGACAGGGGTGAGAACCTGAACCCCGTTTCTCTCGGCGAGATTGAGGTCATATCCCGAATGCGCCGGTACAACGGGCTTTATACCTGTTTTACCCGTGCCTTTTGCGGAAAGCACCCTGTCAATATGAAGGTCTTCGCTTTCCATCATACCTATGTCGATTATGTCGTCATCCTGTGCGGCGCTTCCGAAAAGAGGGTGGAAATATCTCATGCCGGCCAGTTTTTCACCTGTTATCTCTCCGACCTTCTTGTAATTCTTTATTCCACAATCCTTAAGCACCTCTTCCGCTTCTTCCGAGCCGATGATTATCTTCTCGGCCCCGCCCCTTATCTCTATAAGCGAATATTTTCTGGAAGGCGATACTTCCAGAGCAAGCGTGGCGGTTATTCTCCATGGTTCGGAGAACCACACCACAAGATATGTTTTATTCCTGTCTCTAAGCTGAAACTTGACATAGACACCTTTCTTCCAGTCTTTTTCAACCCGTATGTCCGACCTCGGAAGAAAACATTTACATCTGGGACACCACTGGGATATCCCCCTGAACCTTCCGAGCAGACCCTTGGAATTCAATTCCTTGAATGTGAACCATACCCCCTCGATGTATTTGGGGTCGACAGGGGTGTAAGGTTTCTTCCAGTTCATCCATATCCCGAGGCTGAGGAAGTTCTTTGCAATCTTGCTTGCGAGTGCTTCCGCCTCTTTTCTGCACGCCCTTACAAAGTCCTCCGCATTTTCGGATATCTCTTCCTCGGAAATGCCCATACTTTCCATGGCGGCGGACTCCACATCGCCCTCGTAGGCATCTATTCCGGGTATGTCCCTGACATTGTTGCCCCTCATACGAAGATACCTTATGACCGCATCCTTGACCATCATGGAATAAAGCGCCGTAGGGTCTTTCGTATCGAAATGGCCATGAAGAGAATCCAGAAGATATATGTCCGGGTCGTGGGACCTCTTTTCTCTGGAGCGCTCATAGGCCTTTTTTTCCTCCCAAAGTGTCCTTATCTCACCTTCCGTGCGTTTCGGAGAATATCTGGGTGCTATGCTGCGACTCATCTGTATCGCCGCAGAATAGACCTCATGTATTAAATTTCTTTTGAGGCAAAAGGGAGAATTGTAAGGGGATTCATTTCCGCATCAGTCTCTTCTGTATCGAGGCATACTTCTCCTTTATGCTCTCTTCCTGCCTTTCAAGGGACTTTATGCGCACTTCCAGTGTCTCTTTCTTCTCGATGAGCTCCTTCTTCAGGGCATCTATGTCCTTGACTTTCAGAGAAAGGTTTCCAACATTCTTGTAGACAACGGCATCATCACCGAGATTTTCGAGCTCCTCTATGGTTATCTCCATCTCCTTCATCTGGGTCTCGAGCTGATACTTCTGAGTGGTTATGCTCTGAAGCTGCTGCTGAAGCTGCTGTGCTTCCATTATATCGTTCTGCATCTTTGGGCTGAGTTCCATATTCATTCCTCCTTTTCTATCGCTTTAACGGCAGAAGAAGCCGCTGCCACATATCTCAATGCCGAAGACAGTGATGCTCTCAGAGCCGTGCTGTCCTCCGCATGTATTTCGATGATCGTTTCATCGCCATTCTCTCGGACCGACATACGGGACCTTGCTATCTCGCTGTTTATCTCCGGAGATATGGCAGTACCCAGTGCAGGTACTCCTTCAATCCTCACTGTGGCGCGGTGCATATCATCTTGCCACAAGGCGCTTCTTTATATTTGGTCTTTTCTTATAGAATATTTTCGAGCCGCAATGCTTGCATCGGATGCCCACTTTGTTCATTTCGGTGCTCTCTATATCGCGCTTGCAGACGGCACAAACATACTGGCTCATATCGACTCCTCTTTAGCCTCTTTCTTCCATGTGTCTTTGACGAAAGGATAATACGCTCCGCCTGCGAACTTGTATCCGCATTTCTTACATTCCCATATACCCGTACTGACCCTTTTGACGCTCTCGTGCTCACAGCGGGGGCATATATATCGTGAAGATTTCATGGAGTCTATCTTACCGAGAGTGCGCCTTATCTTGACTCCGTATCTCGGGCCGTATTTCCCTGCGGTGCCTACTTTCTTTGTTCTCTTGGCCATTGAAACGCCTCCTTAAAGTGACTTTTTCAAGATATCTCTCAGTTCGTTGCCTTTTTCAGTGGCCTTCCTGACGATATCCTGGATTTCCGGGTAGCTGAAGCCCCCATTTAAACCTTTCTGCATGGCCCTTACCCTTCCTTCCGAGTCCGTGGATACCGAAAGCCTTGCATCGGCCACGTTTTCCTCTTCAAGCCCGGGGTCCACAAGGATAATGTCCTTTATCTTCACGAAAGTGCTCATTATCGGATAATTCTTCACCGGCATTGGAAAGTCCTCTCCGAGGTCATAATCCGGATATTGGCCCGCAAACTGAGACGCGGGTACGGTCGCGCTCGCTAGTGCCGACATCGCTGCCAGTGCCGCCGCATCGAATAGATTACCGTCGTAATCCAGAATATGTATGTCTATGAACATTATCCATACGAGTTCTCCTTCTTTTATGACGAGTTTCTCCATATCTACCGCATGGCCTTCCCTGAGCCCTCTGTCGACAACCCTTGAAAGTTCTATGGACTTAGGGTCCGGCGGGCCGCTTTCGAATGTCGGTGCGGCCATGGGTATGAGTTCTGCGTTCGTGGTCATGACGCCCACATTCGGCGTGTCGGGAAACGGTGAGCCCACGGTCATCTTTATTCCTGCGAGAACATCCGTATTTCCAATGTGCACCCTCGCCGAGCCCTCTGCGCTCTCTATGATGTTCGTTTCTATCTTGATATCTCTATATTCATCATAACCTCTTCCGTCTATTCTTTTCCCTTCTTCGAGGCTGTTGTGTATGTAGTCCCTGAGTATCTCGGAAACTATTTTCTCACTCATTGTTCCACCTCTTCCATCTCTTCCTTCTCTTCGGCCGCAATCATCTCATACCTTCTTCTGAGAGCGTCCTTCTGGAGCCCGTATATGTAGTCGGCAGCCCCGATGGACATCTCCATCGCCTTGAAGAGTTCATCCTGTGTCATGTCTCCGTCCATCTGAAGCAGGACTATCTCTCCGGTTCTGGGTATTATCCCCATGGGGACATCCGCCTGCCCGTAATTGTCCTCTTCCTTTCCGAGGTCAAGGACCACCACATCATCAACCTTTCCGGCCGCAACGCCAACGACTATGTCCTTCATGGGTATTCCGGCATCCGCAAGTGCCACGGAGGCAGCCGTCAGTCCCGCACACCTTGTTCCCGCATTTGCCTGAAGGACCTCTATGAAAACATCTATGCTCGATCTCGGAAAGAGTTCCGTCATGACCACATGTTCGAGAGCTTCCGAGGTTATCTTCGATATCTCCACGGACCTCCTATCGGGACCCGGTCTTTTCCTGTCGCCGACAGAGAAAGGTGCCATGTTGTACCTTACTTGAACTATGGCCTTGTTCGATTTTTGAAGATGTCTGGGGTGTGCCTCCCTCGGACCATAAACGGCCGCGAGGACCTTGTTCTTCCCCCATTCAAGATATGCGGAGCCGTCCGCTCTTTTCAAGACTCCTGCCTCTATTTTTATAGGTCTCAATTCATCCGGCTTCCTTCCGTCAAGCCGAAGTCCTTTCTTATCTATCAATTCAATATCCGTTTTCATACCCATTCGTATTCCTCCTTATTTTCCTATCTCCTTGCTTTCCTTCTCGAGAAATTCCCTTACCTTGTCCGTCAGGCCAATCATATGAGCATTCTCATCTATCATCTTTATGGCCCGCATCGCCAGCGATATTCCATCCACGTCGCCATCTATCCATATCCTTCCGTTCTGACCGACGAAAATCCTGCACTGGGTATGTTCCTTGAGAAGGTTTATCATGGAACCTCCTTTCCCTATTACCCGTGGGACCTTGTATGCCGATATCTCCATTATGCTTCCGCCGGTTAATTTTCTCAGGCCCTGATCCTTCATCGTGACCTTCACATGCTTCGCTTCGTCTATGCCCGCAACCTTGAGAAGCACCACGTCGCCGACCTTCAGGTATTTTCCGGTATCTCCGAAATCGACCTTCCATGGAACCTCATTGACGTGCAGAGGCGCGGGATACGGAGAGTTTATGTCCACCAACCACGAGTTCGCGCTCATCTCCGTTATTATTCCTATGACCTTGTCCCCGAACTTCGGCATATAATGCCCTTTCAGGGGAAAGACGTTCACATAATTCCTGCTTATGTTCTTTATTCCGATCTGGGCGGCATATATCTTTCCGTCCTGTGCGTATGCACCCATTCCGGGCCTCATCTCGCCTTCTCCGATGAGGTCTCCGGGCAACACAAGTTCCCTTTTCACTTCAATCTTTTCTTCGCTCATTCTATCACGCTCTTAACTCAATTATTTAAGATTTTTGTTTCAATCTCCCCCTTGCTCTTCTTTCCTATGTGATCGAGGAACTCCACCTGAACGCCGGCAGGCATCTCAACTATACCTACCCATGAGCCGTCAGGCTGCCATTCCTCTTTTATTATTGTGCCGTACGAAACCACATCGCCGTATATCTTTCCGTATATCTCTCCAGAAGCATGCAGCGCCATCCTTACTTTCTCGAACCTTATCGGGATGATGGGTTTAAGTGCATTCAATACTGTCTGAACCTGCTGTTCGGCAGGCTTGAACGGATCCACATGTATGCGGGCTTCCTCCATTGCAGTCTCTATTCTGGAAGGCGGGTGGGGGGTCTTTGTCTGGGGGTTTATCGCATTTCGTGCGATCTCCGCCACTATCTGCCTCCTTTTGTCCCCCTGCATCTTCCTTCTCTGCTCCGTGGTCAGCTGGACATCGCCCTTTTTCACTATATGCAATGCGACCTCGTTGATATCCGTCGTACCGAAGACCTTCTTTATTGCCTCTTCGGATGCCCTATCTCCTTTGTGTGCATCCTTGAATATCTCCTCGGCCGCCATGAACGGCAGTATGTCTTCCACGGCTCCCGCATGGACCTTTTCCACCACATCCGGGTCTATCAGTATTTCAAAGCGCTCTCCATGACTCTCGAGCCGGGCTATAACGGCATCGTCAAGACTTACCATCTCAATCTCCCTTCACCTGAGCCCCCAGGACCTTCTTTATGAGCTTCTCCACATCCTTGGTGGAATATTTCTGAAACTTCTTTCCCTTCTGGATGACTCCCATTTCGACCGATATCGAGTTGAGCGGTTCCTCGTTCGCCTTCTGAAGGGCCTTCAGTCCGAGTGCTATGGCATCTTCCTTTTTCATGCCTTCCTTCCACTCTTCTTCCAGCATCTCCATCACAGCCTCTTTTCCGGCACCTATGCTTGTGGCCATGTATCCGAAAAGTGCACCGCTCGGGTCTGTCTCATAGAGTTTGGGGCCGTCGTTGTCCACTCCTGCGATGAGGAGCGCTATCCCGAAGGGCCTGACCCCACCGTACTGAGTGTACTGCTGCTTGTAGTCACAAACCTTTTTGGCAAGAGCACTCACCAGTATAGGTTCGTCGTAGGTAACCTTGTTTATCTGAGACTGCACACGGGCATAATCTATGATTATTCTGGCATCCGCCACGAGACCGGAGCATGTAACGCCTATGTGCTCGTCGATTTCACATATCTTCTCAACAGAATCCGGGTCTATCAGCCTTGAGTTGAGCCTTTTATCGGCAATCAATACGACTCCGTCCTTGAATGTTATACCTATCGTGGTTGTTCCCCTTGTAACTGCCACCCTTGCATACTCCACCTGAAAAAGGCGGCCGTCCGGAGAGAACACCGTTATCGCTCTATCATATGCCATCTGTCCTGCCTGCATTCAAATTCACCGGCGGCTCATCATGCAAGAGGATATAAAGTTTTGCGAAAAAATGCTCTGTTGCACAAATAGTTTTATAAGCCATGGTGCCATACTTTTTGGTAAATA
>CAYYXK010000035.1:0-15039 GCA_964475625.1 uncultured Thermoplasmata archaeon
TCTCCGAACAGGATTCCCTTCTTTTTTTCGTTGAGGGCCACGATGTCCATCTCATCTCCTTTTCTGGACCACCATGAACCCACTTTCTCATATTCGCGGCCCTGCATCACGAGCTTCCTGACCACTTCCTCGAAGGCGGGGCCGACATAGGATGGAAAATCATCCTTTATCAGCGAGAACATCTCGTCGTACATCTCCATCTCGCGCAGGTGCATGTTCCTGAATATGTATCTGAACCAGAATCCAACGAATTCGTCCTTTATCCTGTATCTGGCCTTTTTCGAGCGATATCCCTCGGTTACGGGATATCTTCTTTCCACTATGTCAAGGCCAAGCAGGTTGTCCAGATGTCTGGGGAGCGTGGTGGTGGAAATATGCGTGTAATCTGCTATCTCGGTGTATGTTCTCTTTCCGGATGCTACGGCCTCTATTATCGAGAAATGCATCCTGTAATCCTTTCCGAACTCCTGAAGAAGTATGTTATAGGGCTCCGAGCTCAGGGGCGCGTATTTGGGTATCACAAGCTTTTTCCATATTTCCTCCGTGCTTTTCGCTCCGTATTCTTCCATGACCACATAGTACTTCGGAAAGCCTCCGAACATGGAGTACACGGACACCTTCTCCTCCATATCGAGCCGCATCCAGTTGAAGACATCCTTCATGGGCAGGGGCTCCATCTTCCATATCTCGCCTGCCCTTCCGAACAGAGGGGCCTTCCTGTCCTCGAATATCCTCTTCATCATTCCCATGTATGAGCCCATGACCACCAGCATGGATCCTCTTCCCTCATCCAGTATCTTCTGAAGCGTGGAAAACACCGAGGGCTCGACCCTGAGAAAGTTCTGGAACTCGTCTATGACCAAAATCCGATATTTCCCGAATATGTGTCTGAAAAGGTCCTCCCAGGACCTGAAAAGCACACCCTCTTCCAGCTCGGCGGACCACTCCTCGAGGAGCAGGTCTCCTCTCTTCTCCTCAACGAACAGATAGATCGCATTCTCCTCGCCTTCGAGGAATTCCCTTATCAGCCTTGTCTTGCCTATCCTCCTCCTTCCGGTTATGACTATGAAAGGGGGATTTTTCAGTCCGACAAGTTCTCTGAGCCTGCTCAGTTCCGTTTTCCTGTCAATGAAATCATTCTTCATGTGAATCATTCCTGAAGTGATAGTTTACTATTTATAACTTTCCAAAGCCCGAATTCGCATTGATACCGATTGGAACAATTCCGTCCAGCATCATTCATTCCAGCCGAACGCCTCCGTGTCTACACGGGTTTTGATGGGTTATGACCTGCAAATGGTATTGCTGCTGCCCTGTTCGTAGATTCACCGAGGAAGGGAAACTCGAGGATAAATGGGTTAAGGAATATTGCCTTGGCGAGAAATGGCCGGAATGCGAGCGCTATCGGATGGAGGAGAACGGGGAATACCACCCGGACAATATGCTGCCTGACGGGAGTATAAGGGAAGACCTGAAATGATGGCGAAAAGCCTTAAATAAAAAGAACTCGTAGTGATATACATGGAAACCCTTACAGGAGAGGGCTATGCGGACCTGAACGGTCTGATAGGCGAAAGCGTCTATCGAATGAGGGAGGAGCGGATAAAGGAGATGCTGACCAGAATAATCGCTTCTCTAAAGGTATCCGCCCTGAAGGACATACAGGGGGCAACGTCCGGAATAGAAGGAAACCTTTCCGAGGATGTCATAAACAGCAGGGAGTGAGAGCGTGATATATTACTGGGACACATCCGCGATAGTCAAGGTCTATCACAGGGAGGAAGGAAGCGATAGGGCGATGCAGATGTTCTCGGAGGTTCTTTCGGGTGAGAAGAAGGGAGCGGTGGCATATGTCTGCCTGATGGAAACGATCTCGGCATTCACGAGGCGCAGAAAGGAATTGAAAGGAAATTACGAGGCGATTGTGGCAAGGATTCTTCAGGATATGAGGGACAATCTCTCAATAGTGGCCCTCGAAGAGGAGATAATGGAATCGGCTATGAAACTCATAATAAACCACGGCCTGAAGACGCTGGACAGCATACATCTGGCCACAGCCCTTTTCCTGAAGAAGCACACATCCGAGGATGTCGCCATGATATCCGCCGACCGAGAACTTCTTACCGCTGCTGCGAAGGAAGGTCTCGATACTGTCAATCCATCCGAATAGCGGCCGTGCAAAACTACATATATAGGAGCCATTTCATTCTCAGCAGGTGGAAAATCATGCATGGTCTGGAGAGCAAAGAAAGAATCAGAGGAAGAAGATGGTTAGCAATCCTTTTGGCAATCGTATTTGTGATGCCTTCTTCGGCGATTATTGCAGAAGCAAGGGGGAATCATTTATCCACCCAATCATTGTTTTCGATGTCAGATTCTGATGGAGACGGATTGACAGACAGAGAGGAAGAAGAATATGGTACAGATCCACTAATACCAGATATGTATGTCAGATATAGAGATTATTTTTTTACTGAGGAGTATTACTGCTGGATAAACGGGAGTATCTCCTTTGATGACATTGTACTGAGAAGAGGAACCTTTTTTACTGTTCACGGAGCACCGTTCTCCGAAATATCTGTACAAAAAACACGCGACAATCTAGAGCCACTCAAAGTGGTGAGAACTGGTCTGGGTTCGTGGACCATTCATATCGATAAAGATGGTCCGATTGGCATCTATAATATATCTCTTTCACTTTGTGACGGAAATCCGTGGGAGAGAAACATGACATTATATGTAATCTTCAACCCTTTCGACAAGGATTTAAGTCTCTCAGAGATAAAAGCATATGCATATGATGAAACAGGCGACCGAGACACAAAAGGCATCGCATATCCAGATCATTTTAAATACGGTCCGAACCAGACGCTCCCTTATTCAAGCGTTGGAGGAGGAATAGGAAACTTGATATTCAAAGAAAGAATTTATGAATACAATCAGTTTGAGGAGCATATTTTCAAAATATCTATGGAAATAAATAATGGTGAAAGTAACGATTTCGATGCGTCCAATAAAACAATGTGGGCAGTATCAAACATAATCTATTATAGACATCCAGATGGAAGATTCAGTGTCCCTCAAATGCTTTCCGACATATCTCTACAAGATATATCTAAAGCAAGAGACGGTATAGAAAAGCCTTTGATTGAGGGGCAATGCTTGGATTATGCAAACATGATGGTCGCACTACTCAGATCTGTAGGCATCGCCTCTAGAGTAGTGCAGGGGATAGTCAACGAAACATACGGTCTATCCTATCACCAGTGGACAGAAGTATATATTAAAACCCCCGTGGATGCCAACGACCATTGGTATGCATTTGATGCCAATGATAACATTTTCTATTCACATGATGATGCATTAGCAGACCCGATAGGTTATATGGTGAGGAAAGGAAGCATATATGGGACATTCTGGGCAGGTATTTTTGTAGGTTCTCCAACATGGGAATGTGACGGCGGTTCCATACTTTATATCAATAAAACAGCCACTATTTCTGATGATTCAGCATCCAAGGATATAATGGACATCAGCATGGAGTACATATAGAACTAAAGATGGGGCAGTATACATCCAAACATCGGTGGCCGTGCAAAACTAATAAAACTACTCCCTATTACCCACCCATGCAGATAATCAAGCTCGGAGGCAGCCTGATAACCGACAAGAAGAAGGTGAAAAGGCCGAGAAAGGGCATTATGGAGCGCCTTGTCCACGAGATGGCGGCCTCAGGCGAGAAGCTGATGGTCGTTCACGGTGCAGGCTCCTACGGGCATCACCTCGCAAAGGAAGGAAAGCTGAACGAGGGCTTCATCGGAGAATGGCAGATGGAATACCTGTCAAAGGTTCACCGCGACATGAGGGAACTCAACCTGATGGTGATGAATGCCATGATTGACGCCGGATTGAACCCGATATCCATACCTCCTTCCAGCATTGCTATATATGAGGCGGGCAGCCTTTCCCATTTTCCCACACAGTTATTTGAGATGTATTCCGGAATGGGCCTGACACCTGTCAGTTTCGGGGACATGGTGCCCGACACAAAGCGCATATTCGCGATATGCTCCGGAGACCACATAATGAGGGAACTGGCAGGCATAGAAGGGGTTGAAAGGGCCATATTCGCCACTGATGTGGATGGAATATACGACAGGCCGCCTTCCGAGCCGGGTGCGGAACTCCTTGAGGAGATACACCCGGACAAGCAGGTTCTTACTGAGTTGATGTATACCGACACCACAGGCGGAATGGCTCAGAAGATTGCTGACGGCCTTGCGATAGCGAAGAAAGGAGTCGAGGTTCTGGTGGTGAACGGTCTGGTCGAAGGGCGTTTGGAAAAGGCTATTAAAGGCGAAAGAGTACCGGGTACCATAATAAGGTGGAAGAAAGATGATTGAGAAGCGCAAGAACGAGCACATCGAGATATGCCTCGGAAAGGACACGAAGGCCCACCATAACCCGTGGGATGACCTTGATATGGTTCACAGAGCGCTCCCCGAGGTGGATTTTGATGCCATAGACCTGAGGACCGAACTCTTCGGGGTCGAACTGAAAGCACCGATAATCATATCCGCTATGACAGGAGGCACTCAGCTCGGAAAGAGGATAAACGAGAACCTCGCCATAGCAGCGGAGAAACTGGGTATCGGAATGGGTGTCGGAAGCCAGAGGCCGTATCTTGTTGACCGAAGCCTTGCGGACACATACAGCGTGGTCAAAGAGCACAAGGTCCCTCTTCTGTTCGGCAATATCGGAGCACCCCAGCTGATTGACCAGAAAAGGTCCTCGGGATTGAACAGGAAGCAGCTTGAGAAGTTGATGATAATGCTGGATGCTGACATACTCGCGGTGCATCTCAATTTCCTCCAGGAAGCGGTGCAGCCCGAAGGGGACATGAGGGCGGAAGGCCTTCTATCGGCGATAAGCAGCCTTGCTAAGGGATTCCCGATAATCGTTAAGGAGACAGGGGCCGGAATATCCAGAGGAATGGCCCTGAAGCTCAAGAGGGCAGGCGTCATGGGAATAGATGTCGGCGGAATGGGCGGCACATCCTTCGCAGCCGTTGAGAAATACAGGGCTGAAGCGCGCGGAGACAATCGGAAGGCGGAACTGGGCGACATATTCTGGGACTGGGGAATACCCACGCCGGCATCGGTGCTGGAGGCCTCGGTCGGAACCCCTGTCATAGCAACAGGAGGCATAAGGAACGGTCTGGATGCCGCAAAGGCACTTGCACTTGGGGCGAGCGCCGTTGGAATAGCCGGAGAGCTTCTTAAACCGGCATCGGAGTCTCCGGAAGCGGTAACCGAGAAGCTTGAGGATATCATTCATCAGCTGAAGGTCGCGATGTTCCTTGTGGGCGCAAGGAATGTCTATACGATGAAGAACACCCGGGTGATACTCCACGGAAGGCTCAGGGAATGGTTCGAGCAGATGGAGGTCTGAATATGAAGTGCCCGAAATGCGGAACTGAGATGAAACCAATGGAGAAGAGCGAGATACTGGATATGGTTACATGGTACGAATGCCCGAAATGCGATGAAAAGCACCACATATTCGAGGCCGTCCTTCTGAAATACAGAGAACCCATATGGAATGAGATAGAGTCCTATTTCTACCATGAGATACCGGGTGTTTCCGACCTGAAGAATGAGGTGGTTGAGGAGAAGCACTGGGAGATGGTCACGGATTACCCGAAGAGAAAGGGTAAATACACGAGGCCGAGCCTGTTATGCCTGACCGCAGAGGCCATGGAAGTTCCGCTTGATAATGTGATAAGGACGGCTGCTGCCATGCAGACCTCCGAAGACTGGATACTTATACACGACGACTGGCAGGACTGCTCGGATAGAAGACGCGGAAAGCCAGCCCTTCATCACATATATGGGCCTGAGCTGGCCATAAATGCAGGAGACTCCCTTCATCTGATAATGTGGAGGATGCTCAGGGACAACTTCGATATACTGGACAATGAAACAGCGCTCCGCATAATGGATGAGTTCTATGCGATGCTCCAGAGGACAACGCTCGGACAGACCGCTGAAATGCTCTGGATACAGCAGAGGCGATACGACCTCACCGAAGATGATGCATACTACATCATAGACGGAAAGACCTCATATTACAGCCTTGCGGGCCCTATGAGGCTTGGCGCGATACTTGCAGGAGCGGATGAGGACATACTATCAACAATATCCGAGTTCGGAACCTATCTCGGCAGGGCCTTCCAGATAAGGGACGACCTTCTGGACCTCGAAAGCGATTTCAGAGGGCTGAAAGAGAGGGGTGGCGACATAAAGGAAGGAAAGCGCTCTCTGATACTCATACACCTGCTGAACCACGCCGATGAAAGCGATAGAAGGAAGGTCATAGATGTTCTGGAGAAACCGAGGGACGAGATAGGAAAGGATGATATAGACCTTGTAATTGGACTTATGGAGAAGTACGGGTCGCTGGAACACGGGCACAGCGAGGCGAAGAAATGGGCGGAAAAGGCTCTGGATGCGCTGAACACAAGGATGGACTTCCTTAAAGGAGAACCTAGGGAGCATATAAGATGGGCCGTGGACTTCATGCTCACAAGGGATTTCTGAGGAGGTCCCATGCCTAAGCCGGCATACAGGCCAGCCATCATAATGGCCATAAGTTTCCTTGTAGCGCAGTTCCTCGCGCTCCTCATAATACCTCTGTATCCCGAAGAATACAGGGCTTTCGGGGACCCGAACAATGTGATGAACCCGATATACTATGTCGTTATAGTATTGATAATGACCGCGGTCATGCTCTTTCTGGCAAAAAAAGGACTGGAGGTACTCATACAATGGTTCATGATAGCATCCGTCTGGGGAACCATAGTCTTTGTGATGTACCCTGTGATTTACACGATACTCCCTTATTTTCCATACATTCTCGGATTCACGGACATACCGATGATATTATCCGTGATTCTTGCGACCCTTGTGTCCGGAGCGCTCTACATAAAGCCCGAATGGTATGTGATAGACATCGCAGGTGTGATAATGGGTGCCGGCATAATAGCCGTTCTCGGCTTGTCCTTCGGTATTCTCCCCACAATAATACTTCTCATCGTCATGGCGGTGTATGACTTCATATCCGTCTATCGCACGAAGCACATGCTGGACCTTGCGGACGCGGTTCTTGAAACGAAACTTCCCATAGTCATGGTGGCTCCCAAGGAGAAGAACTACTCATTCGTGGACGACACGATAAAGATAAGGAAAGAGGACAGGGGGAGCAGCGGGGAAAGGGATGCCATGTTCATGGGGCTGGGAGACATAATCATACCAGGAATACTTCCCGCATCGGTATTCCTTAACTCCGGAGCGCCGATGGACATAGCCTTCGGGATGGCTACATTCTCAATAATAGGGGCATTCATGGGCTATCTCCTGCTTCTTCACTTCGTTTTCAAGGGAAAGGCACACGCAGGCCTGCCGCCGCTCAACACCGGAGCGATACTCGGATACATGATAGGTGCGATCATACTGACCGGAAACCCGATATTCGGAATGGTCTTCGGGTGGTGAAATGAGGGACAAGGTGGAGAAGAGGTACGACAGGTTCAGCCTTTTCTATGATTTTCTGGACACATTTCCGGGTCTCGGCTCGGCGGAAAAGAAATGGAGGAAACACGCCATAGATTTGCTCGATATTGATGATGACTCCGTGGTGCTGGACATAGCCACCGGAACAGGACTGATCCTTCCGTGGATAGCCGAGAAAAGTCCGAAGTCGGTCATCGGAATAGACATATCCAGAAACATGCTTCTTAAAGCGGTCGGGAGGATGGAGGGAATGGGAGATCACATGATAATCCGGGGCGATGTCGAGGCCCTCCCCTTCAAGGACGACAGCATTGACAGGGTGATAAGCACATTCTCGCTCACGACAATTCCGGGATACGAGAAGGCCATGGACGAGATGCTCAGAGTTCTGGCAGTACACGGCAGAGGGGTCATACTGGACACGGGAAAGCCGAAGAAAGGATGGGCAAAGGTCATGCATACCCTCATAACCCCTGTTGCTAGGCTCTTCGGAAGGACGCATTTCGACAGGGATGTGGAATCGGCACTCCGTGACCGGGCAAGGATAATAGAAAGAAGCGAGTTCTACGGCGGGATGGTGTATTCACTGGTATTCGAGAAAATAAGGGAGTAGGGCATCAGAATGCGAGGAATATAAGGATGACGAGCACACCGAGCGCACCTATCAGGCTCCCGTAGATCATCATGTCCTTCACTTCGACTTCCTCCGTTCCATATGCGATCGCATTGGGTGGGGTGCTAACAGGGAGCGCCATTGCCATGGAACAGGCCAGAGCGAGCGCGACCATCATACCTATCGGATTCGAACTCAGAACCGCCACGGTGAGTACTATCGGAGCCATGAGCGCCGCCGTGGATGTATTGCTCATGAATGTGGAGAGGAGAATGGCCGCCAGCGCGAATACAAGCACAAGAACGAAGAAGCTCATGGAGCTGTGGTCGATATGCCCCATTATCCATATGTCAAGACTGGTAGCTTTCACCGCCGAGCCCAGAGACATGCCGCCGCCCATCAGGAGAAGAACATCCCAGTTGACTTTTCTGAGGTCTCTTTTGTCCAGTATTCCGGCACCGAAGAATGCTATAACGGGTATCAGTGCGATTATTCCCGACGACTGGAACAGGTTTTTGACATCCTTTGTGGACGAAAACAGCCAGAGTACCGCGGTAAGCACGAATATGCCGAGCACATAGAACTGTTTTCCATCCATGCTACGAATGCCCTCACAGCTTATGTCTTCCACCGGAAGATCGTTCTTTTCCGGCCTGAACGCATAGAAGAGTATGACAAAGGATATGGCGAGAAGTACCAGCATAACAGGGACCGTCATCATCATCCACTGAAAGAAAGTTATGTTATACCCCCCCTCGGCCAGTTCGTTGATTATTATCGCATTGGGAGGTGTTCCGATAGGTGTGCCCATGCCGCCTATGTTGGCCGCAAAAGGAATTCCCAGAACAAGAGCTTTTTTGAACCTGTTTCCGGGAGGTATGGCGCGGTATATCGGAAGTGCCATGGCCATCATCAGGGCGGTGGTGGCGGTATTGGACATCCACATGGAAAGAAAGGCCGTCATACCCATCATTCCTATGAGAATCTTGCCCGGGCTTTTCCCTGCCTTGGAAAGTATGTATCGCGCCATTTTAGCATCCAAGCCGTACTTGTTGAGTCCGATGGATAGAACGAAGCCTCCGAAGAAGAGGGCTATCAATGTGTTGAAAAATGGCTGAAGGGCATCGGAAGCGGAGAACACACCCTTGTCGATCAACATCACTTCCATAAGGACTATGACAAAGGATGTCAGATACAGGGGTATCGCTTCGGATATCCAGAGAACAGCCGCTACCATGAAGACCGCCAATGCCCCCCTCATGTTGCTGTCAAGGCCCTCCGCAGGTATGGTGAAGGCCAGCACCGCAAGTATTATCGAGAGGAACACGGCTGGGAGGAGCCTCAACCTCGATTTTCCGTTGGGTAGACCCTTCGAATCACTTTTTTCCCGCATAGTACGCCCCGTGGGATATGCCTGCAAAAGCAGCATTCCCTATATATTCACTTTGCAGAAGGGGTGACGGAACCGAACGAAAATTCACGAAATCCGATGAAATGCACCGTCCACCGTTCTCCCTTACAAGAACAATATATATCAGAAAAGCTCATGGTCTGCAGGATGTCCGTTAAAAATGAGAATGAAGAGGAGGCATCGGGCCTGCGGAATCTGGTCAGGTCGCTGAGGCCTGAGAAACCGAGGGAATTCGATGAGACAAAGCCTATTGCAATGTGGACGGAAAAGGGCACGGTGGATGGCGAGATAGTTGACGCTTTCGTGTTGATACTTCGGACAAGGGGCTGTTACTGGGCACTGAATTCAGGGTGCACCATGTGCGGCTACATCAACGATGCCAGAATGGAGCCGGTCAGCGATGAGAACATGGAGATACAGCTTGAGAAGGCTCTGAAAAAGTACAGGGGCGAGAGAGTGGTGAAGATATTCACATCCGGAAGTTTCCTTGACCCCAACGAGATAAGCCCCGGGATGCAGGTGAGGATAATAAGAGTGTTTGAGGGTGCAGACCGCCTGATTATAGAATCCCTGCCCGAGTTCGTTATCGAAAGCATACTTGAGCCTTTGAAGCAGGACAACCTTGAGATAGCCATAGGTCTGGAGAGCGCTTCCGACGATGTCCTTGAGAAGAATGTGAACAAATCCTTCCGTGTGAAGGACTATGTGCGCGCTGCTGAGCTGATGAAGGAGATGGGAATAGCTCTCAAAACATATCTCCTATTGAAACCGCCTTTTATGACGGAAAAAGAGGCGATAGAGGATGCGAAGAAGTCCGTTCTTTTCGCTGCGAAGTATTCCGCTGAGATATCTCTGAACCCGATAAACATTCAATCCCACACACTTGTGAACCGGCTCTGGAAACGGGGCGAATACAGGCCGCCGTGGCTCTGGTCCGTCATAGATGTGATAAAGGCGACGAAGCCGGAGATAGGTGACGTCAGTCTGGTTTCATGGCCAACCGCCGGAGGGCTCCGGAGGGGAGCGCACAACTGCGGTAAATGCGACAAAGAAGTACTGGCGGCCATAGAGAAGTTCTCGCTGACGCAGGACCTTTCCGTTTTCGAGGGGCTTTCGTGCTCGTGTCAGGATGAGTGGAAGGACATACTGGATATGGACGACGCGCTCGGTTTCGAGTGGAAGATCGTTTAGAGCAATTTTTTCCGGTATATTTTCATAAGGTCACCGATGTCCATTATCTCTACGATATCCGATTTCAGTCCGGCCTTATTCGGAACGACCATTATGCCTTTCAGACCGAGTTTTTCGGTTTTTTTCTCCATCTTCAGAACATCTTTACTATCCGGATTTTCCTTCCATTTGACCTCAAGCACGAAGTCCGGCCTTTTGAACCTGACAAAGATGCCGTCAGTTTCGCAATCCGGGTCCTGATGGATGTAAGCCCTCATATCGAACAGATGCGACATGAACTCTCTTACCTCGGCCTCAACGATGTGGGGCATGAGCTCCCTGACATAAGCTTCGGATTCCCGGGGTGAAACGGTCCTTTCTCCTATGCCGTACCTTTCATCCATGCTGTAAAAGAGCCATGAGAGGGGGGATACATGCTCATATACGGTTCTTCTCCTGCCCCAGACCGGGAGTTTTCTGAGAATTCCCATGTCCACCAGATTGTTCATGTATTGCTGTACCAGACTCGGGTCCTCTTTGCTAAGAAGGCCCCGGGAATAAAGGAACGAACTTATCTCTCCGGAGCCGGACTTACCGGAGGCCACCGCCCTTATTACCGCCTCATATCTCCGGGTCATCTTTCGGTCCTCTTCGGAGAAGACCTCACCGGTCAGTGCCGAAACCGTCATCGAAAAGCTCTCGACGACCTCATATATCTCTCTGCCCTCCATCATCTTTATGAGTATCGGCTCTCTCATCATGACGGCCTTCTCAAGCATCTTTTTCGGGTCTTTTTCTCGCCCTTCAAGGGCCAGCAGGGAATCTCCCAGACTTATCAGCGGGACCTTCATCTCGGAGAGCTTTCCAAGAAGAGGCGAACCGCTGTTCATCATGGTTCCCGCAGTGTGCAGCGTGGAAGATACCAGAACAAGCCTCCCGGATTGCGGAAGTGCGTGGACCATATCCGTGAATCCGGAACCCAGTCTGTGGAATTCATCCACGACCACCGTCTTCCCGGAATCGAGATATGCTCTCAGGAGCCTGCGAAAGCTGTCATAGCCCATGGATTCCCATGTGCTCTTGTCAAGTATGCTTCCGTCCCTGTTGACGAAGAACATCTCATCATATTTCAGATAGTTCTCCACCAGAAACGTCTTTCCGGTCTTTCTCCTGCCGTATATCAGCATCCAATGCTTTCCTTTCAACCGCTTTATCTCGGCGGGCCTTTCGATAATCATGGTTAGTATAACTGTCATTATTGTTATTAAACCTTTCGCTCAACCCTTTAATAAGTGTCCGTCTATCGCTCCCCGTGCCTTCCATCACCCGTACGGCGGAAGAGGTCATCGAAAGATGGCTCAGAAAGGGAAACATGGCAGCCAGAATGCGGGACATCCTCCCGAAATCCGGCCTCAGCCTCGAGGAAAGAGAGGAGGTTGCGGAGATAGTGCACAGCGTTGTGCGCTGGAAGAAATGGTACGACTTCGTGATAGAGCATTATTCACTTCCTCAGAAGGTGGAAACATATGTCCGTCTTGCCAGAAGCCCACAGGACTGGGAGAGCGCTGAGAATGCCGTGTCTGAGGACAGATACACGGAGATTCGGTACTCATTCTCACCCTATATGGCAGAACTCATCGATTCGGAGTTCCCGGAACTCAGGGAATACCTGAACAGGGAGCCTGAAACGGTCCTCTGCGTGAACTACAATAAAGCGACAAAAGAAGAAGTCATCGAATCCCTTGAGAGCGAGGGCTTGAAGGCCGAAAATTCGGTTGTGGAGAGCGCTATAATAACGGATTCAAGGGCAAGGTATTCCACCGCCGTGAAGGAAGGGATGGCACAGGTGCAGGACGAGTCCAGCCAGCTTATCGCGCAAATCACATCAGGCCTTGGAGAGAGCATACTGGATTACTGCGCCGGAAACGGTGTGAAGACGATATCCATGGCATCATTCCGAAGGAATGAAGGGAAGATAAGCGCATGGGACACAGACCCGAAGAAAAGAGACATACTCGGAAGAAGAGCAGGCCAGTATTCGGTAGATATCGAGGTTCCGGACGCTCCGGAAGGGAAATATGATGTTGTATTCGTGGATGCTCCATGCACAGGCGTGGGTTCGGCCCGCCGCAATCCGGAGGCAAAATACACCGTTGATGTCGGCGATTTTCCCGATGTTCAGTTCTCCATACTCAACGAGGCTAAGGAGCATCTGAATGAGAACGGATATCTGGTATATTGTGTCTGCTCATTCACTCCGGAGGAGACCGTGGCGGTGGTGGAGCGCTTTCTTTCCGAAAACCCGGATTTCGGAGAGGTGGAACTGAACGACACATATCTCAGGAGAAGGGAGAAAGGGTATCTGACGGACATGCCGGAGGGAGATGTGATGTATCTCTGTGTGATGAAACACCACATTAATATTGATTAAAATGTGTGTGATACACTCACAACCCCATACTCTGCGCTAGTGCTCTGCGTTTCTATTACTTTTCCATCTTGGAGTATTTGAACGGTTAATGTACCTCCAGAATCCATTTTTTGTATCACAGCTACCACAGTTCCTCCTTTCATATCAAAAACCTGTGTTCCTCTTCCATCTACAGACCTCTGGCCTGAGTCGTCTCCTATAGAACCACTCCATGAACCTGAATATATTATTTTAATTTGAATGTTTCCATCATTCGAGTTTCCAATCAGACCAACCAATAAACACCCAAAAACAACAATAAGCACAAGAACAATGACCCCAATAACCATTGTCTTACTCTTATTTGTTTTTGAATCTAGATGCTGGGGGGGGGGCGTTGTATTTTCCATTTATCTCACCTAAACCGGCTTATGCATTCTTTCTTTTTAAAACTTTCGTTAAATCTAGAAAACATCGCCATATCACACCCATTCCTGAAGCTGCTCCGCATCGGTGAATATCCTCTTTCTCATGAGATATATCGTTGCAACGGCCGTTATCATTCCTCCGCCGGTTATCATGAAATAGATTATCATCTGATACTCGGCAGCGACTATCGGGTCCGTTCCCGCCATTATCAGCCCTGTCATGGCCCCGGGTATGAAGATTATGCCCAGTGTCTTCAAGCTGTCTATAGTGGGTACAAGGGAAGCCTTCACCGCCTGCCTTCCGAACTCCTCCATTGCAACCTCCGAGGGCATTCCAAGGGCGAGCGCTGTCTCAATCCTATCCTTTCCGAGCCTAACCTCTCTTAGAAACCTCTCGGCCGTGAGAGAGCATATCCTCATGGAATTGCCGAACACCATTCCCGAAAGAGGTATCACGAACTGAGGTGCCATGGGCATCGCCCCGGATACGGCAAGAACCGATATCACGGCCGTTGAACCAACAAGTATGGCAGGCGTGGTTATTTTTCCCGCATCAGGCATGTCTGATGCCCTTTTCGCCGATGTCCGTCCTGCTATGAGCACCATGGCGATGAGAAGGAACCATACGAATACGTACCAGAAAGGTGAGGAGAATACATAGGTCAGGATGACAGCGAATATGAATATCTGGCTCCCACCCTTTATCAGGGCATAGATGTATTCTTTCTCCATATCGAGCCTTTTCATCCTCATCAGGGCAATTGCGATTATTATCAGTATGCCTGCCAGTGCCATGGAGATGAGGGCCTGTTCGGGTGTGTACGGTATCCCGCTCAATAGACTCCCTCCCATGCGAAATCATCTCTTTTTCCCACTTTCATCACCTTTCCATCCTTCATCGAGGCTATCCTCTCACCCACGCGAAGGGCCTGCTGTGTGTCGTGTGTGACCCATATCACCGTGAGATTCCTTTTGCTGACCATTTTCAATATGGCCCCCTCTATCTGCTCCACTTTTCCGGGGTCCACTCCTGCCGTGGGCTCGTCCAGAAGAAGAGCACCGGGTCGGAGCGCAATGGCCCTAGCGAGAGCAACCCTTTTTTTCTCACCTCCCGACAGTTTCTCCGCATCCCTTTCAAAGAGCTCCTCCGGAACACCGGCATCTTTAAGTGCCTTTCTCGCCCTTTTTTCGTCCAGCCCGTGGACTTTCAGAGGGAACAGAACATTCTTAAGCACTGTTCCGGGAAACATGACGCTGTTCTGAGGCATGAGAACAACTTTCTTCCTCAGTTCAATGGGTTCATAGTCCTTTATGGAGATGTCATCCACCCATATCTCTCCCGAATCCACCTCTATCAGGCGGTTTATGCACCTGAGAAGGGTTGATTTAATTAATATACCCCGCAGCTTGCTGCGGCTGGGACAGCATAGGCAGAT
>CAYYXK010000036.1:0-14559 GCA_964475625.1 uncultured Thermoplasmata archaeon
AGACTTCCAATGAAGATACCCCGCAGCTTGCTGCGGTTGGGTTCTTCATTTTTGAAAATTTGGATTTCACACGAACCCCTCGTCATGCTCTATTCTTGTTCCCTCTTCCTCTTCCTCATAATTCTCCGCATATTCGCTGAAATCGTAGATATGAACCGGTATCGCAAAGGGTGTGAACGGAGATGTGATTATCGCTTCTCCGACATTCAGCGTCTTTATCTCATTCCGAAGGGGAGAAAGGTCCTGCTTCGATGCGCTCCCCAGTTTCTCCCTGTCCTTGTCATCGGAAAGCCCCATGATGAACAGTGTATTGAGCTGGCTGAGTATGTGCTCGTGTATCAGTTTCGGCTGCTGAGATATGGCGCATAGCCCGACCTTGAACTTCCTGCCCTCTCTGGCAATCCTCGGGAACACACCCTTTTTAGCATCCTGCAGTACTCTCTGAGCCTCTTCCAGTGTTATCAATACCGGGGGAATGTCTCGGAAGGCCTGTTCGTTGTTGAGGAATAAGTTCTGCCAGTGCTCAAAGACCCTCCTTGCCAGAACCGAACTTATCAAAAGCTCCTCCTCCTCTCTCAATCCGCTGCTGTCCACCAGAACCACCCTGCCTTCCACAAGGTCATTGATTATCTGGTTGCTCACCGAGTAGTTAGGGTCCTCGCTCACGATGCCCATCTCAAAGATGTTGTCCACCCTCCTTTTGAGGACTGAAAGAGTGTTCTCATGTATCCGCTCAAAGCGCTCCACAAGTTCATCGAAGGAGTGGTCATGCACTTCGAGGAGCCAGTCTCCCCGAAACTCCCTCCAGAATATCCCGAGCGCCTCCTTCTGCGCATCGCTGAGGCTGTATATGGAAGCCATGTCGGAGGTGTATATCTCCCGATAGGAGACCTGAAGCGCGGATATCCCGGCCATGTTCCTCGATGAATACACCCTGAGCCTCCTTGAATGAAGGTCGCGCAGACCCGCCTCGTTCGACGGGCCTTCATAGTATTCACCGTGCGGATCCATTATCAACATCCCGTATCTCCCGTTTCTCATGGTCGAACCTGCAAGGACACGCATGAGGTTGCTCTTCCCCATCCCCGTGGTGGCGAATATTCCCATATGATAAGGGAAATTGAATCCGGATATCCCTGCCTCTATGTCGAGCGCTCTTTCACCGCTTCTCAGACGGCCTACCGGTATGTCGCCCATATATCTGCGTAGGGCCCCGTAATCACTTTCCTCAGGCTCTCTGGACCTTGAAAAATGAGAAGGTATGGTCTTGACCGGACTTATCCCGTCTCCTTCGATTCTTCCCATCGGAAGGCACTTGACCTCCTTGTAAAGCCTCCTTTCTCTGTGATACATGGTGTATTCTTCCTTTCCGTCCATCAGTATCATGCTTCCGGCAGCCCTTTCCGCCCAGTCTCCTTCCGCAGCCTCATATCCATAACCTATGCCAGTGACCCTGAGAAGATATCTCCTTCCCTCGAATACATCGTCGTCCATCACAAGCAGTTCTCCCAGCTGTATGTCCCGATCATATGGAACCCTGAGAACTATTTCCGTAACTTCTCCGTCGATAACTATTCCCATCTAAACACCTCTGTCAAGCTTTCTGTGGAACCTTTCCGGAAGGTCCGTTTCCACCATATATCCTATGTCCTCCGCCGCCCCTCCGCGGATTATTACCTCGTTATGCGCATCGGCCAGTGGATACGGATACCCAACATATGCGATATCCGATGCATACCATGAGACCTTTCCGAGTACTTCAGACACGGTTTCGAGACTGATTATGTCGGTCCTGAATGCGTGCTCGCCGTACGGATTGAATTTAGCCACGAATATCTCCTCTTTTCCGGGCGAGGTCCTTCTAAGCACTTTTGCATACCATCTTTTTCTAGGGAAACGCTCCTCGGCAAGCCTGTCCACCTGAGGTACGAATGGAAGGCCGTTGTGCATTATTCCGGAGTCCTTGCTTATCCCGACAAGGGAAACACCCCGGTCCTGTGCCATTTCGGAAAGCAGAGCCATTCCTCGGTCAGGAGTGTGTCTGTCGCCGCGGAGCGCTCCGTCTATGAGCAGGATATCTCCTTCCTTCAGTTCCTCAAGTGCCATAAACATATATCTGAACTCTTCAAGGGTGCGGAGGCGCTGCATTACATAGTTCGGGTCGGTTTCACCCAATTCGGGAGTCTCCGCATCGAGTATCTCACGGTATTTTTCCGCATAGATATCCGAAGAGTTCCTGAAATCCATCCTGTACACCTGCATATCGGAGACATTCCTTCCGATGCGCTCTCCGCGCTCATAGACCACATATCCGGCCCGGATAACCGCTATTTTTATGCCGCCGTAGGGCTCCACCATGACCGAGCTTCCGTCAACGGCTGCGACCGCCGAACCTTCCATCGGCTCGAATTCATGGAATTCCAGATCATCGAGTTCCGCATCCTCTCCGAAGATATGGGTGGAACCATCGGATTCCATTTCACGAAGTATCCTGTCGATCTGCTCCTGAACGCTCACTCTGCTGCATAAACGAGATGGTATTTAAGCAGTTTGAGGAGGTGGGTGAAAGTGAGCTATCTCTCGGGGCGCTCCCCGGCAATCTCTTTCATGTCCTCGTCAAGTTCTCCCGCCTCGCGCAGAGCGTCCCTTTTCTGTTTCACGGATGCATAATGGTACACTGCGATTAAAGATGCGAGTATCACAAGAACGATGAGGCATAGACCGTAAAATCCCATCGCTTCAAGTATGCTGTATCTCGATCTTATCTCAAGGGCATATGTTGTCGTATTGTCCGCATGTATCTCTATTCTTGCCTCGCCTTCGTAGTTCTCGATATATGTTCCACTGGAAAAAAGGCCGCGGACATCGGCGAGGGACGCTTCCACCGCACCCTCCCGTTTATCGCCCTCGAATATGTCCACATAGATCATCTCTCCGCTCTTATGGGATGTCGAATTGATGAGTCGGAGATTCATGCTTATTTCCATGCCCTTGCTGACGTCTATGATGAACACATCTTTCTCCCCGTATTCGATGGTTCGGTTTTCCAAGGCATAATGGAACTCGGTTTCTCCACTTTCATTCACCTGATATGTCCGGGCGGATACAACCGGCATGATCATCATCATGACGATTAATAAAGCGAATACTTTCCGCATACCGGAGTAAATACGTTTATACATAAAATACTTTTTGTCTCTTTAAAATGGAATGAGGTAATGGGTTTGAATCATTTCAGCCTATAAGGCCCATCCGCATCCTCTGAAGGTGTATCCGGCACCTGCGGGACCGTTTCCGAAGGGGGCTGAACGGGTGGAGGCTGCTCGGACATAGGTTGCGGACCATCATATATGGGTGAATTGCCGGCCTGCATCTGCTGCATCTGCGACTGTCTGGCAAGTTCCGCCGCTTTCTTCTCTCTTCTGGATTTTCTTACATAATGCCTTAGCAGAGAGGGCACTGCGACGATTCCCACCAAAAATAGTATTCCCAGCACTATGTTGGACGTCTTTTCAAAAGCCGATAACTCTCTTGCGGATACGGATACGTCATATGTCGTGCTGTTGTCATCACCGTAAACAAAGACCGTCATGTAGTCTTCATCGTCATTCGTCACATCATATGTGGCTGAAAAATCCATTTTCGGGTCCTCCGAGGAGTATGCCACAAGATAACTTGCATCCAGAGCGGAAATCAGGTTCGTATAGTTTCCCTTCAGAAGAAATACCGATACGCCGCTTCCGTTTCTTACATGTACGGAGTAGGATACCTTCATGCCGTCATGGACGGGGACGCAGTAAAAATCCCCCCATGAATCGAGCGTGACCGTGGAAGAATAGGAGGAGTCCACTTTCACATAGCTGGCGGATACCATGGGAATCGCCATGATAAGTGCGACAGAAAGCAGTGCAAGGGCTTTTTCCATACCTTTCTTTGGTTTCATGGTTCAACAAATAAATCCATACAATAAAGTTTTCTGTTCTTTAATATCTCTGCATGACAAAGATGTCCGAGTCTCCCGAAATCGGGTCCTCTTACCCGGATGAAATTTCGTTTTTCATATCCGTGTCCGACATGCGGTGACGATGAGGAGCGGCGAAATGGAGCGCCGTACGAAGAATGATGCAGAATTCCATGAGCTTTTCATTTTTCATCCACGCACATCATTTTACTTCGTAGGGGTTGTATTCTCCGTCTTTCCGGGGGCTCTGAGCATAATGGTTGTATGCCTGCGGCGGAGTGTATGGCGGGTTCTTCTTCTTTCTCCAGAGAAGCACGATGGCCACTACTATGGCTATTACCAGCACCATACATACCGTGCATCCCAATGCGGCATACTGCATGACTGTGAAAAGATCGTCTAAATTGCTCCTTGCATCTACCGTTATGGAATAATCCGTATCAACGTCCGTGCTTATCTGGATTTTGTATATCCCGGAATCGGATACGGTGAAATTGCCTTTATAGTGCCCGGTGGCCGCATGGGATTCTATGAGTGCTCCCGTCCCGTTCCTTACGCTCAGATGAAATGAAACGGGGCAGTTTATCTCAATGCTTATCAGCATGCCCTCTTCTCCGTGAAACTCATAGATGTCCGGATAACCTTCCGTGATGTGCCCTTCCCGAGTATAGTTGAATGTGTGCTGTCCTTCCGTATTCATCACATATGTGAGGGCCGAGGCAGTGGGCATTAAAACTATTGCGAGAACCAGTATGACGTACCAAACCTTCATCGGATACGACATGGAATGAGAGAATAAAAAGATTTCTGTTATTTTATTCTGTAAGGGCCGTCATCCGTTTTATCTTCTTTGACTGTCGGATCGCTATTTTTCTGTATATTCCTCTTCGCCCTCTGATTTGCCCTGTGAAGGATGAACACAAGTGTTAGCACCGTGACAACGATGAGCAGTGAGAGAGCGCATATGGAATATGCCACATACTCCACCAGACTGTCCGGCTCCGGCGCTGTGTATTCCGAATCTATCCTTATGGAATAGTTCGTAAAATTGCTGGCTATGAGCTCGATATAGTACATATCGTCCGTATCGATATGGAACGATGCGTTGTTGTCTCCCGCATCCAGACCGTGAAATATGAAAGAACCCCTGCTGTTCCGGACATTTAGCCGCATGCTTTCGTTGCATGATATCGTAATGCTCACCGTCATCCCCTCATAGCCATGCAGTACATAGCTGTCCGTGCCATAGGCGGCTATTTCTCCTACTTTGCCGTAATGGAACTCTGTCTCTTCGTAGTCGTTAACCCGGTATGTAGTGGCGGAAACTGCGCTAATCTGCGTGATGAGCAGAAGGGCCATCAAGAATACGGCGATCGCTGCCCTGCTTGGATCTATCTCATCCGCTTTCATATGCTCTACCTTATCCTGTATGGTTCCTCATGATCCTTCTTTCCCTCTTCCTCACCCTTCTTTTTCCCCATTTTTCTGAATTTTACCGTCCTCGGTGGGCCTATAACCCCTTTTACTCTGAAATAGATCAATGCCAGAGCCACTGCGGCGAGCAACATCGTAAAACAGACCAAGGATGTCATTCCGAAGGATGCCGTTTCATTGCTTCCCTTTATCTCCACGGTGTATGCCGAGCTTCCGTTGGGTATTACTACAAGAGTATATTCCGTGTATTGGTTCATTACGAAAACCGTGCTGAAATCACCGGTCGGTGAGGTGTGGGAGTGCATGGCATCGTAATTATCCGGTGCGACAGAGCCGTTCGGCATGGTGTAGTTCCCGGGAACGAGATATATGCTGAGATATGCGTGATTCAGGGTCGTTCCTTCCACGGATACATGCATTCTCACCTCCATGTTCCTGCTGCCCTCTATCAGAAAATACTGGGTTTCTTCCGTGGAAAGCACCTCTCTGAAATTGAAACCGTATTCGGAATCGTATTTATTGACTATGTATCGCCCCCCGTACGCAGTAGGAATCTGTGAAATAATCATGAACATTACCAGTATCGCCATTATCTTTCTCATTTCCACCATCCTGCGCTCCCGTACCCGACCACATCCTTCATGGGCATGATATCCCCCGATGTGGCATATTTCAGTATCTTGGTTCTCGATACCTTTTCCTTAACGGCTTCCATCGTAGCCGCCACAGGTCCGTATCCGCACATAGTTATGTCATACCTGCGTATCGCATCATAAAGCCCTTTGATGTCCATCTTCTCTATGGCCGAAAGAGCGTATGCGTCATTTCGGTAGGCCTTTTCCTTGGGGACATAATGGGAGAAATCGGTGGATGCGACTATGACCGCTTTCTTACCGAGACTTTCGATGGAGTATCTCAGAAGCTTTCCCAGTGCAACGGCGGAGCGCATGGACTGGTCCATCATGACTATCGGAAGGAAGAGAAATTCGTCAGAAATATACTGTATGAACGGGAGTTGAACCTCCACCGAGTGCTCGTACCTGTGGGCGGACATATCATCCGCTATACCCCCTTTGATCAGCATTTCAGCCAGTTCCATGTCGACCTTCACGGTTCCGAAGGGCATCCACCAGTCCTGTGTGGTGAGTGATATGGGTGCCCCGAAACCGGTATGGTTAGGCCCTATGACGATTATCGTGCCTCCTTTCGGAAAGCTTTCCGCCAGCGCTGCATAGGAGTGGGCCGCTATCGGGCCGGAGAACATGTATCCGGCATGAGGTGCCATCACAGCCAGAAGTTCTTCCCCCTGCTTCATTGTGGGAATCTTTCCGGGCCCGAGCCTGTGCATGAAAACCGCCTTTATCTGTGCCTTCAGCTCCTTGGGGTCCGACGGGTAGAATTGGCCTGCAACTCGGGGGTAGCGCATAATGGAAGATATGTGCTCGTTCTATATGGAACTTGCGTCATTTCCATGCAAGAAACGCCATAGCTATGCCTGCCATGAGCCCTATGAGGGCCAGCACCATCGGATTAGGTATCGAGGATATCCCTCCCGGTACCAGATAGAGGAACGAGGATGAGACGAAAAATGCTGTCATCCATGCCATGAACACACTTTTTTCCATGTCCTTTGATTCGGGAACGGAGTGCAGTGCGAAGAGCGCGAATATTCCGGGCCATATGAGGCTGAGAATGAGTATGTGTGAGACATCCCACGGGTATGTGAATGCGTTCATCACAAAAGCGGCCCCGAGTATCGGTGGGAAGAGCGCAGCCTTCTTTTCCTTCATATACGCATAAATGAGAGGCACTGCTGAAAATAACGCCAGATATAACAGGTCCCCGCCGTAGCATTCGAAGGACACGAACGCGAGCATCAGAAGTGATACGAAAAAAAGCTCCTTTCTCATCTTCTCCGCCTCCTTATTCCTCTCAGAAGTTCTCCGAGGGGGTGTGTGGGGTCCCATTCGAGGACCGTGACCTTCTCCCTGAGCATCTCCATGACATTCTCCCTCTCCATGGAAAGTATGCGCAGCGAGATTTTTCCCTCCCTATCTAGCCTTGCAAGTCCCTTTTCCAGAGCCATCGGGGACGGGGATATTATCAGGACATCGTAGCCCCTCGCCCGTATCTTCATTATCGTCTCCGGTATCTGCGGACTTTGGAGTGTGGATATGAGAACAACGAAAGAATTGGATGGGAAAAGCCGCGTGATTATCCAGTAAAGCTCTTCGAAGTCCCATTTTCCTCCTTTCTTTATCATAGACAGGGCCTCCATCATCTTGTAGAGCTGGCGCTTTCCGAATTCCGGGTATATCCATGTAAGGTAATCACCGAGGACGACGAGCCCGACTCTGTTCCTCTGCCTCAGCATGGCGGCCGAAATGGAAACGCTTGCCCTGACCCCTGCCTTGAATGTATTGCTTCGGTCCGTCCCGGTAAGGCTCTCTTCGTTCGCATCCAGCACGATTATCGCATCTCCGCTGTTCTCACCCTCGTATTCATTGACCAGAAGTTCGCCTTTCCTTGCGCTCCCCTTCCAGTTTATCCTTCTCATGCTGTCTCCGGGCATATATTCCCGAATGGAGTAGAACTCCGTTCCTATGCCTATCTTGCGTGAGTTTATGTTTCCCATCCACTTTTTGGTCCTTGTCGGTTCAAGCTTTATACGGCGGAGGTCTTCGGTTCCAACATTTACCTCCACGCCGTCCCGGATATCTATGATAAATGTTCTAATCCAGAAAAGAAAGGGGTCGAAGGCCCTGATTTCGACCGGGCCGATTTTGTAGATTCCTTTGAGAGGAAACGCCAGCGTATACTCCAGTTCAACCGTCTCTCCGCGGCGTATGTAGCGGAGACAAGATGTCTCCCCCTCCACCTCAACACCTTTGGGAAGGTTCTCTTTTATATCTATCAGAGCGCCTTTCCCGCTGTTTCTTACCATCAGGGTTACCTTCACGGTTCCGTCCTCATTGACACTGCGCCTTTCAAGCCTGCGTTTTCCCTTGATTTCCACGCCTTCCGGGGACATCATCGAAGATATCAGGAATATGGAGGCCGTTATGCCTGCGAGTGCGAAAGGTACCCATATTGCGGTTAGGAGGCCTGCGATTATGAAAAGTGCGGATATCACATATGCGAAAGAGATCCTCTCTGTCCTCATGCCCTCTCAGTCCACCTTCGGAACAGGGACATTGTTCAATATGCCCTCGATTATGCTGCTGGTCTTTATTCCCTTTATCCACGGTCCGGGCTTGAGAACGACCCTGTGAGAAAGGGCTTCCACGGTAATCTCCTTAACATCATCGGGAATCACGTAGTCCCTTCCGTTCATCGCCGCAACGGCCCTTGACAGCTTCATGAGTGCGAGAGACCCTCTCGGACTGGCCCCGACCTCTACCTGAGTGTCCTCTCTCGTATGTTTCACTATGTCCACCATATACGCCATTATGGAATCGTCGACATGGACGTTCTCGACAGCGGCCTGCATCTCCTTCAAAGTATCGCGGTCTATGACTCTGTCCGCCGTGAACTCGTCGGTTTTCCTAGCGGCCCTCCTCTTCAATATCTCGACCTCCCCCTTCTGTGACGGGTAGCCCATCTCAAGCCGTATGATGAAACGGTCCATCTGAGCCTCGGGGAGCGGGTATGTCCCCTCATATTCTATCGGATTCTGGGTGGCCATCACGATGAATGGTTCCGGAAGTCTGTATGTGGTCCCTTCCAGTGTGGTCTGTCCCTCCTGCATACCTTCCAGAAGAGCGGACTGTGTCTTCGGAGGTGCCCTGTTTATCTCATCGGCCAGCAGTATGTTCGTGAAAATCGGTCCTTTCACCATCTTGAACTCCCCGCTGTTCCTGTCGAGAACATAGGTTCCGGTTATATCCGAGGGCAAAAGGTCGGGTGTGAACTGTATTCTCCTGAACTCACAGCCGAGAGAGGCCGCGAGGTTTCTCGCAAGCATGGTCTTGGCAAGCCCGGGGTAATCCTCGAACAGTATGTGCCCGTCCGCAAGTATGGCAGCGAGGGCCTTCCTTATGACCTTTCTTTTTCCGACTATTCCCTTTCCTATTTCCTTTGTTATCTTTTCACTTATCTCTGCAACATTTTCCGCTTTCACTTCCATTCCTCCATCTTTTTTATCGTCCTCTCTATCCTTTCCTGATATTCATGGGAGGGTCGGATAAAAAGAACCTTCTTCTCCCTGCCCATCGTTTTGAACTCCGAGAGCAAGCGAGCAAGGTCTTCGTCACCCACCAACGACAGCGCTCCCTCGTATGTCCTTGATATTCTCCTTACCTGCTCGGTAGGCATCCTCTTCTTTATGGATATCTTTTCTATCAGCGCCTGCCTGAGCCTGTCCTCCAGAAGGACCTGACTTGCCTGATATCCTCCGAACGCCCTTTTTATTATCCCTCGCACCTCCTCAACCTCTCCTCTCGGCCGCACCCGGTGTTCCTCGGGTTCCGGTATGTATGAACGGGCCGAGTTCTGAAAAAGGAGGTATGCAGGTAAAAGAAGGACTATCGTAACTGAGACCAGCATTATGAGGTAGCGAAGTATCCCGCTGTAATCCGCCCACATAGCTATGAATGTGGCTATTATGAGCATGAACACCGAGCCCATGATTATGGCGTTCTCGACCCCACTGGCATCGTATATCTCAGGCTCCGTTTCCTCCGCTCTCTTCCAGCTCATGTCTTTCCATCTCCTGTTTCAGCTCGCGGAGCGCTCTGATAGCATCCCTTCTCTTGGAATCATCTATTGGATGTGTGCTGTACCTTGCCTCTTCAAAGAGCTCCGTGAGGCGTTCTATGGGTTCTCCCCTTATTCCCGTCTCCTTTATGACCGCATTCCGGAACTCCCTCGGAGTAAGGCTGTCCTCTCCTTTTACCCCGCTCTTTGCAAGTATCCTGCACATCTGCTCGTATGCCTGAAGTATTACCTCATGTACCTTTTTTCCCTCTTTCAGGTCCCTCATCGCATTTTCTATCTTTTCCATAAGTTCTTCCGTCTGGCTGGGTGCCTTCTCTATCTTCTTCGACATCAGGCTGCCGACCATCATATACACGACCGCACCCACAAGGAACAGTACCATCATGATGACAGCGTAGAAGGCCGTGGTCTCCTGATGGGTCACCACATCGGATGATGCGCTCCCGTTGCCCGCGGTTCCGGAATCCCCTGTTCCTCCCCCGATAAGCCCCCGTATCGCCCCGTCAAGAGCACCGCTCTGCGAGAGATACGCCATTCCGAGTATGAAACCCACCATGAGCGTTACCCCGATAAGGGTTGCAAATAGGCCTTTGAAATGCTCCTTGTCCTTTTTGAGTGCCGCCATGACCGTATATATCACGAACATGGCTGCCAGAAGTGCGATAAGCATCATCCACAGGGTTCTTATGTAATCGGAAGAGGATGCGGCCGATGCGCCGCCGTCACTTATTCCCCCTGTTTTCACATCCGGTGCCTTCTCCTCGGGCCCGAGGTTCACGAAGGGTATACTTATGGCCATAGTCATCACGGCCCAGAAAACGAATATGAGCGCCAGAATCCGGAAGACATCGGGTGATGCTCCTTTCTTGATGTCATTCACGGATGCCCGTTAGTTGGGACGCTATAAATTATTTTGCATGATGTTGCGCGGATATGCGCCAAAGTGGAGCTTCCCAAAAGTTTTAATTATCAAACACCATGCCCTGCCCCCGTGATGAAATGAAGTACATATCGGTCACGGGCGGAGTTTTATCCGGCCTTGGGAAAGGAATAGCTGCATCGTCGATAGGAAGGCTTCTCAAGTCGAGGGGATTTAAAGTGACATCCATCAAGATAGACCCTTATCTAAATGTGGATGCGGGGACGATGAATCCGTATCAGCACGGGGAGGTGTTCGTACTTGGAGACGGGGGGGAAGTGGACCTTGATCTCGGAAACTATGAGAGGTTTCTCGATGAGCCTCTTTCGAGCGACCACAACATAACCACGGGAAAGGTGTATTATTCTGTCATAAACAAGGAAAGGGAGGGAAAATACCTTGGAAAGACCGTTCAGATAATACCGCACATAACTGACGAGATAAAGCGCAGGATACGAAAGGTGGCAAGGGAGAGCGGTGCCGATATAACCATAGTGGAAGTCGGAGGTACCGTCGGAGACATAGAGTCCATGCCCTTCCTCGAGGCTCTTAGACAGATGCACAGGGAAGAAGGGGGACATGTGAATTTCCTCTTCATACATACGACCCTCGTGCCTATGCTGGGCACGGTCGGCGAGTTCAAGACGAAACCGACCCAGCATTCGGTCAGGGAACTGAGGGAGATAGGAATCACTCCGGATGTCATACTCGGAAGGTCGGAAAAGCCCCTTACCAAGTCCATAAAGAGGAAGATATCCCATTTCTGTGATGTGCCCGAACGGGCGGTCATAAGCGCGCAGGATGTGGCATCCATATACGAGGTTCCGTTGAACTTCGAGAAACAGGGCCTCACCGACTACATACTTGAAAGGATGGAGATGAACAGCAGAGATGAGGACCTCAGCGGCTGGGAGAGATTCGTCAAAAACATAAAGAGCGCCAAGGGAGAGGTGGAGATAGCGATAGTCGGGAAATACACCGGTCTGAAAGACTCGTACATAAGCCATAAAGAGGCTCTCACACACTGCACCGCCGAAACAAAGTCAAATGTCAGGATACGGTGGCTCGAGGCGGAAGACATAGAAAAGGACGGGGATGCGGACAAATTCCTGAACGGTGTACATGGGGTAGTCATACCAGGAGGTTTCGGGAACAGAGGTATAGAGGGCAAAATGATGGCAATAAGGTATGCCAGAGAGAACGGTATCCCTTTCCTCGGAATATGCCTCGGATTCCAGCTTGCGACGATAGAGTTCTCGAGACATGTCCTGAATATGGAAGATGCGAACAGTACCGAGTTCGACCCTGAAACACCCTATCCAGTAATAGACCTGCTTCCGGAACAGAGAGGGGTCAAGAACATGGGAGGCACCATGAGGCTCGGAGAACAGAAGGTCATCGTTGAGAAGAACAGCAAGGCCTATGCGCTCTACAAAAAGACCGAGATATCCGAGAGGCACAGGCACAGGTTCGAAGTGAATCCGGACTTCATAGATAGGATAGAAAAAGGCGGGTTCAGGTTCACGGGAAAGGATGTCGAGGGCATAAGGATGGAAATCGGAGAACTGGAAGGCCACCCGTATTTCGTTGCGACCCAGTTCCATCCCGAGTTCAAGTCCAGACCGATGCGGCCGGCACCCGTATATCTGGGGCTTGTCAAAGCTGCCATCGAGTACAAAAAATCCCTTTAATACATTTTATTAAAAATAAGTGGGTTGAAAAGGGTTTAGAATGTGTTGTCCCCGTTGTTCGGTGGCTGCGGTGGCTCTTGCATCTGCATGTTCTCCGGCGGTGGCTGTTCCTCGTTCCGCTCGACCTGCTGTGTATATTCATATGCCGGCGCCTGTGCGGCCGCCTTTCTACGTTTGATTATGAATAGAGCGCCAAGCATCGCCGCTATAGCCACAACCGCAAGAACAAGTACCAGCATAATCGGTGAAAAACCGGATGTCTCTCCGTTCATCTCCGCTTCGGTGGAGGATATGCTTTCGGAGGCCCTGTCAAAGTCCATGAAACCGATATCGTCCGGAATCTCCGAGGAATCGGCTACATTGAGAGCCGATGCGACCTGCTTCATCTCTCCGTTCATAGGCATGATATCGTCGCTTCCGAAGGCCTGTCTGTCGATGTATATTCCCGCGAAGAACTCCCGGTCAGGAGAATACATCATGTAGAACGGCATGACCGGCGCTTCATAGTGATAATATGACGTGTCATCATAGGAAGACATGTATCCGTAATACTCTCCGTCATAGTATCCGTCGGAATATCCGGAATGATAGCCCTCCCAGTAGGCTCCGTCGTAATAATACCCGCTGTCATAATCGCCGCTCTGTCCGTCGGAATACCCGTCATCATACCCGTCGGCATACCCTCTGGAATACTCCTCGGAATAGTTCTCTCGCGCCTCGCCTATGAGGAATACCTTCGTGTTCCCGCCATCGCCGCTGATATATCTTGTTCCTTCGCAGCTCAGAGATATGTTCCCGGTGCTTCTATCCGTCTTGATGATGCCGTTCTCAAACTGCTTTCCAAGGTCCATTTTCCTCATATCTATGGGGAATTCCTGTCCTGCATACAGTTCGGCGGAGTTCTTAACCATCAGAGGCAGGCCCGACGCATCTATCGTACCGCCGTAAGTGCCGCCGAACTTTGATATGACCGTCTGGTTCCACTGTTTACCCTCGTAAAGCGGGAAATCGGCCAGCATCAGGCCGGGACTGTATTCGGACCACACATTCATACTGAAGCTCTGGGTCATCCGCATGTTCGTGTCTTCGTATTTCAATTCGAACGGAGATGCCAGCATACTGTATTTGTCATACATCATGAAATACCCGAAAATCCCGTAACCTTCGACGGAAGGTGTGTTCTTTCCGGTAAGGCCAACATCGAGCTTTTCCTCCAGATTCATGGTTATGTTGTCTATCGCCATGGTGGATTTTTCAATAAGTATGTCTCCCTCCGCCATAACATAGAATGAGTAGTGAAATCCTATTTCCATGGAGCGCTCCTCGGTGCTCGCATTCTTTATGCTGTCGAATGTGTATGTTCCCTCTGTCGGAGTAAGCGCCGTGAAGGAAACACTGAGTCCCTCTTTGGCCTTAACAGCCGCCTTGTAGTGCAAAGTGTAATATGCTCCGCTGTCCCCTGTGACCTTGAAAGTGCTCCACACGCCCACATATGAACTCCCATCAACGGAAAGATCCGATATGTTGTACAGGTCCTTCATAATCTCACTGAGGTTCTGTAAGTCCATATCGCCAGTGTCATATGACTTCTCATATCCTATGGCCCATTTATCACCGACGTCCCACTGTGGAATCTCTGCCGTGTCCGCTGCGAGCGCTGAAAAAGGCAGAGATGAAAGCATCAGTAAAGCCACCCCTATCGCAATAAGTGTATTTTTCATATTATCGCCTCACACAATCTATTCCTTTATGGTATTTAAATTTTGCCTGTTCTCCCCGCAAATGTAGAGTACGGAAATTATTTCGCCAAAACTTAAAGAGAGCGCAGGCCATCCCAG
>CAYYXK010000037.1:0-14331 GCA_964475625.1 uncultured Thermoplasmata archaeon
AGTATACATTCATTCATATAAGTAATTTCTCATCACAGATATGTCCAATTTCCACCAGTAAACTTAATTAACCCTCGCTTTCCTCATGAACGGATTCTATGCAGAGACCTGTCAGACACAGCAAGGAAGATATACTGTCCGAAATGCACCCTGTCATCAGAGAGTGGTTCGAATCCCGCTTCGAGGATGTCACCGAGCCGCAGGCATATGCGATTCCGATAATACATGAAAAAAAGAGCGTGCTGGTCTCATCACCGACAGGTTCCGGTAAGACGGTCACTGCGTTCCTTTCCATAATAAACAACCTCTTCGAGATGGGCGAGAAAGGAGAACTGGAGGATAAGATATACTGTGTCTATGTCTCACCTTTGAAGGCGCTTGGAAATGACATTCGGCGCAATCTGGAAGAGCCCCTGAAAGAGATATATGCCCTCGCCAAGGAAAAGGGCATGGATGTTCCCCGCATAAGGACCGCCATAAGGTCAGGGGACACGACGCAGAGCGAGAGGCAGAAGATGGCCAGAAAGCCGCCTCACATATTCATAACAACCCCGGAGTCGCTTTCACTCGTCCTTACATCTCCCAAGTTCAGGGAGCGCTTTCGTGATGTGCGATATGTGATAATCGATGAGATACACGAGATTTCAGGCTCCAAAAGGGGGTCCATGCTCTCCGTGAACCTCGAAAGGCTTCAGCACCTGTCCGGCCCTCTTGTGAGGATAGGATTGTCCGCAACGCAGGCACCGATAGAGGAGATAGCGAAGTTCCTCGGCGGTTTCTCCAGAGGAAGACCGAGGAAGGTCAGGATCGTCGAGATAAAGAGGGTGAGGGAGATGGACCTTCGGGTTCTGTCTCCGGTTCCCGACCTGAACGCCGTTCCGTTTGAGATAGCGAGGGAAAAGGCGTATGATATGATATCACGGATGATCGAGGAGCACAGGACCACCATAGTCTTCACCAATACGCGGAGCGCCACCGAACAGATAGCTTTCAAACTCAAGGAGAGGGGGATAGAGGACATCGAGGCGCATCACGGAAGCATGAGCAAGGAAAGGAGGCTTGATGTCGAGGAGAAACTTAAGAGAGGAGAGTTGAAGGCGGTGGTCACATCAACCTCGCTTGAACTCGGCATAGACATCGGATATGTGGACCTCGTGGTGCAGATAGGCTCGCCAAAAAGCATCGCAAAGGGGCTGCAGAGGATAGGCAGGTCCGGGCACGCCATCGGAGAGGTGCCGAAGGGAAGGTTCATCGCATTCCAGAACGACGATCTGGTGGAGTGTGCGGTACTTGTCAAGAACGCATACGAAGGAAAGATAGACCGGGTGGACATCCCGAAAAACCCGCTGGATGTTCTGGCACAGACCATAGTGGGCATGAGCCTCGAAGAGAGGTGGCCCGTTGCAGATGCCCTTGAACTCGTGCGCCGTTCCTATGCCTTCCATACCCTGAAAAAACAGGATTTCCTCTCGGTGCTCCATTATCTATCCGGAAAGAGCGAGGATTTTTACTCGAAGATATGGTATGACGAAGAGGAGGGGGTCTTCGGAAAGAAGAAAGGCTCCAGAATGATATATTTCCTCAACACGGGGACCATTCCGGAGGATTCCAATTACCGGGTGATAAACGAGAACGGTGGTGCGCTGGGAAAACTCTCGGAAAAATTCGTTGAAAGGCTCTCTCCCGGAGACATATTCGTTCTCGGAGGTCGAACATACGAGTTCGTGAGGGTCCGGGGAATGAGGGTCCATGTGAAGGATGCCCGCGGAAAGAGCCCGACGGTCCCATCGTGGGCCGGAGAGATGCTTCCCAGAAGTTTTGACCTCTCCGTGGAGGTCGGAAGGTTCAGGAAAAGGATGGGGCGTATGGTCGAGGATTCGGAAGACGGCGATGCGCTCAGTGAGCTCACGGAGGAATATCATCTCAGCCCGTGGGCCGCACGTAGCGTATTCCGATATTTTCAGGAACAGTTCGCTTCCTGCGGGGTGGTTCCCACACATGACAGGCTTCTTGTGGAAGAATACAGGGGAGAGGGTGAGCGCTGGCACTACATATTCCACTATCCGTTCGGAAGAAGGGTCGATGATGCTCTTTCTCGCGCAATTTCTTACCGCATATCCAGAAAGGAGAGGTTCAGCGCGGGCATAACGGTGAACGATGATTCTTTCATGATAACTACACCTCGCAGGGTGAATGCCCGTGAAATGGCCCTTATCGTCGGTTCGGAAGGGCTTGAAAGGGCACTGCGCGAGGCCATAAAGGACAGCGAGATGTTCTCCCAGAGGTTCAGACATGTTGCGACCCGCTCCTTCGCCGTGCTGAAAAACTACCATGGAAAGGGCATAAGCGTGGGAAGGCAGAAAAGAAGGGCTGAAAAGATAATGAGATACATGGCAGACTACGAGGACTTTCCGGTGGTCCGCGAGACATACAATGAGATATTCAACATGGCCATGGACCTCCCCCATGCCAAAGAGGTGCTTTCGTGGATAGAGCGCGGAGAGGCGGAGCTCGAGACCATGAACAGCGAGATACCGAGCCCGTTCTCACAGAACATACTTCTCCGCGGAATGTCGGATATAGTTTCCATGGAGGACAAGGGCGCCATTCTGCGTGAGTTCCAGAGAAAACTGCTTGAGAAGATACTTCCAGAGGATGAGCTGAGGTCCTTCCTGTTCGATGTCGAAGACCTGAGAAAGTATTTCTCATCGAAGTTCTCAATAAAGAAGAAGGGAGACATCATAAAGCTCATGAAAAGGCTTGGAGCGATGAATGTGCTTTCCCAGCATTCGAGGAACATCTATGGCTACTGCACGGATACGGACCTTTGCAGGGACTGGGCGGAGGAACTTATCGAAGAAGGAAAGATAGTGTCCGCATGGGTCGGGGAACCGTCATGGGTCGTCAAAGAGGAACTCGGGAATTATGCGAAGGTCTACGCCTCCGAAATCAAGGAGAACGAACTCCATTCCGATATCCTGAGAGCGCTCTCCGAGAAAGAGCACGGCATGGGGGCCCTGACCTCGAAGTTCGGGGCAAGGGCCAGA
The DNA here is from genome assembly GCA_964475625.1 of uncultured Thermoplasmata archaeon. Taxonomy (GTDB): domain Archaea; phylum Thermoplasmatota; class Thermoplasmata; order WALJ01; family WALJ01; genus JALTFR01. The sequence goes on from CAYYXK010000037.1 coordinate 3,048, forward strand.
GATGCGGTGCGCGAGCTGGAAAAGGCCTATCTCGTAGAAAGGAGGCTGAAAAAGGATGAGGTGGTCTATGCCGCCCGTCTCGTGCCTGATTCCAAGGAAGATAGGGAACGGCTCATTGAGAGGCTTGCATACCGCTATCTCGAAGGATACGCCCCTGCAACGCTGGGAGAGATGTCATACGGGCTTCATCTCGAAGAGGACGAGGTCGGCTCCGCACTTGAAAACCTGATACACGAGGACTTCGTCGAGAAGGGAAAATTCGTGATAGGGGATGAGGAACAGTACATGCTGTCCCGCGACATAGACGCCCTTAAAACGGGAATCGGTGCGGTAGGTCAGGAACAGGTCCGGTCTTACAGGCTTTACCGGTATTTTTCACTGAAAGACATAGACGATTACTTCGACTTCTTCGGAGAGGCCAGCAGGACATACGACATATTCTACCATGTGAAGGACTTCGACTGGGATGACTGGCGCAGGCGAAGACAGGAAAACGAGATATTGATGGGGAAGTTCGTCAGAGGAAAGGTGAAGTATGTACGAAGAGAGGATGCCCCCGTATTCGTCGGCGCGTTCAGGGAAGTGATGCTGAGCGAAATGGATGAAAAGGTTCTGGATATCATCAAAAGGCACGACGGTCTGAGCCAGAAAGAGATAGGGGAGATAATGGGAATTCCGGAAGCGGTCAAGAGAAGCATGGAAAAACTGGATTCCGGGATGTACATAGTACGCAAATACATCTACGGAGAAGGATGGCAGTCCAAGAACATCTTCATAGCGTCCGATATAGAGCCTTTGCCGAGAAAGGAAGCGAGAAAGGAACTTATCAGGAGATTCGTTACTGCCTACGGCCCGGTACCCGTGAGGGGGATTGCGGGATACACCGGCTTTGACCGGGAAGAGATACTGCATTATCTGTCCGAGCTCACGGAGGAAGGGGCCATCGGCAGGATATCGATCAAAGGGGAACTCGATGACAATTACATGAGCTCCGAAGACATGGACATTCTCAAGAACAAGAGCATTCCCGAGGATGATGTGCGGATACTCTCTCTGTTCGACCCGTACACAGCGCCCATGTGGAGCGAGATAGTCTCAAAATACGGCGAAAGGTGGATCTATCCCGTGATAAAGAACGGGGCTCTTGACGGATATGCGGAGATATGGCCCATGAGCGGAAGGGTTGAGGTCCGGGACCTTGAAGTGAGCGACCCGAGGGGGACGCTTCGGGCCCTGAAAAAGGTAAGAGACTACTATGCTGCGGAAGGAATAGATGTACTTACCGTCAACTCCCTGAAAGGAAAGCCGATAGATGATGAAAAGCCGTTCGTGAAAGAAGGATATCTGAAGATACAGGGTATGATGGTGCTCGGTGATGTGGTGCGTGATGTAATACGCATCGAAGATGCTCTTTCCATAATGCTGAAAAGGCAGGGCATATGCGACAAAAGGTTCTACGACGCATTCCATCTCATCGAGGAAAGAGGATGGGTAAGGAGCGATTACGATGCCTTTCTCCGGGTTCGCAATTACCGGCCGATTTCCAGATACAGAGAAGGCCTCGTGGTCTGTAAGACCATACCTTCGCTGACATCATATACCACCCCTCAGATGTGCGCTCTCTACCAGATGGCTAAGAACAGGGAGATAGTGGAGGACGACGAGATCGTGCTTCAGGTCATCGGCCGTGGACGGAAAAAGAAGGATATCTCCCACGAGTCCCCGCTCGGGCCGGTCAATACAAAGAAGGCACTGGACAGGCTCTACGAGGGTTCTTTCGTTGCAAAGGATATGAAAGGCGCATACCTGAGGGTCTTTCCCAGACGCTACATAAAGGATGCGAGAAAAAAGGTGCTGGAAATGGCTCTGTCCTCCTACGGTGTCGTGAGCGCCGAGATGCTTTCCTCGCTTTTATCCGGAGAATACAGAGTGGCCGAGATAAGGGAGATACTGCGCCCCCTGGAATCGGAAGGGAAAATCGTGAAAGGCTTTCTTATAGACGGGGACCGGACGGTATACTGGGTGATGCCCGAGTTCCTGAAAGAGAGATCCGATTGTAAGGGCATCTTTGTCATCCCCCGGGACGACCCTGCGGGCTGGTACCTCGAGTTCTTCGCAAAAAGGCTCCTCGGATTCGTACCTCAGGTCTACGTGGTCAAAAACGGAAGGGTCACCGGTGCGCTCAGGGGAAGGAAGAGCGGGAAGAGGATATTCGTTCAGGAAATAATCGGGGGGGCCGAGGAAAGGTATATGATAAAGGATTATGCGAAAAAATGGGGAATAAAACTCGATTACGGGGTGGAAGAGGTCGGGGAGTGGGAGATAAAGGAGGGCATGGAAAACCTTTAGGTTACAGGAAAAGCTTATTTAGAGCCGGAGAATGGATATGCATGGATGTATTCGATGAGACGGAGCGCATAGGAAGGATGCTTGAAGCAAGAGGCCTGATACTCTCTGCGAGGAGCGGGAACATGAGCGTGCGCATCGGTGATGAGATACTGATAAAGCGCTCCGGGGCCATGATGGGCTACCTGAAGGAGGGAGACATCGTGAAGGCCGACATATCCGACGAGAGCCCGGAAGGCGCATCCGTGGAGTACAAGGTGCATCGTGCGATATACCTCAACACGGATTTTCAGGCGGTGATTCACGCGCACACGCCGTATGCGATAACGGAATCCATTGAAGGAAAGGACATCGTTCCCATCGATGCGGAAGGAAGGTATTATTTCGAGAAGATACCGGTTCTGGATGTGGAAAATGGAATATCCTCCGATGAGGTGGCGGAAAAGATACCGCCCGTCATCAAAAGATATGGTGCTGCAATAGTGAAAGCCCACGGGACATTTGCGGCTGCCGCAACACTTGAGGATGCCTTTTCGAAGATAACCGAGGTGGAGAGCGCCTGCCGCATAAGATACATGAAAAGGGTGAGGGATTGTTCCACTGGATAAGATTGAGGGCATTTGTCTATGCCACGGAAGAGCGAGACAAGGTTCTGGCTGCCATGAGAGAACTTATGGACGGAGAAGTGAAGATAAGCCATGCGGAAGGGGCCTACGGTGACCCGATAGAGATAATAGAGATGAAAGGAAAAAGAGACAGGGATGCCAAGGCCGTGCTGAGCACTCTTCCTGTGGAGGAGAGGAAACACATGCTCGAGACCCTTGAGAACAGAACGGACGATGACTCCGTGTTCCATTTCAGAGTGGATAAACAGGAGCTGTATCTCGGAAATGCACGGCTTTCGAATGGAGGGGATGTCATAACGGTGGCTATGAAGATAGAAAGCTATCCATCTTCAAGAGACAGAGCGCTGGAGTCCATGAGATCGTATCTGGAGGGTCTCATTTGATATGGATTCTGGACACGGGTTTTTTCCTTGCGGGCATGGATCCCCTGAACTTCGACGCCGCGGCCATAACCCCCGAAGTGAGGGATGAGGTCGCCAAAGGATTTCCGGGAAGAAAAATGGATTATTTCATGGAAAGCGGTCTGATGGTCCTTGCACCATCCGAGGATTCTCTGAAAGAGGTGAAGAAGGCCGCCGAAAGAACGGGAGATTCCGGCAGGCTTTCCGGGACGGACATATCCGTAATAGCGGCCGCATTGGAAAGGAAAGGCGGGGTTGTAAGCGACGACTATTCGATACAGAATGTATGCGCCGTGCTGGGGATACCGTACAAAGAACTCTCCGAAAAGGGAATAAAGGATGTCTGGAAGTGGAGATATCGGTGTACCGGGTGCAGACGCTACTTCGAGGAACCGATTCGGGAATGCCCGATATGCGGCTCTGCGGTAAAGCCGGTCCGGTCAAGGTCGAGATAGGACTTCAGGAGATACACTGCGGTCATCGAGAAACCTACGAGGAAAAGTATGGAGAGGGTCATGTTGTATGAAAGAGATTCTTGCAGCACATATCTGGTGCTAGAAAAGGGATACATGAAGAATATCGCACCCCCTTCCAGAAGGTCCATCGAGATGTTCAATATGGCTATGACATATGTGACGGCCCCCGCAAAGATGAATTTTCTGTTCATACGCACGAAGCCGTATATGATGAAAGGTGCGACGAGGAGGCTTATGAAAATAGCGCTGTGAAAGGCCTTGATACCCGAGGAATAGAGGGGCAGAAAATGGTCGGAATCTATTATCAACGGGGTTAAAAGCGGCAGTATGGCATAACGGTCCAAATTCGTTCCGTACAGGGCATAGACTACCAGAGCGCTCAAGAACACCTGAGCAAGTTCATCTATGTACCCCCCATATGTTATGCCATACATCAATTCTTCTTCACCTTCGAAGCATATAAGGTATTTTGGACCAATTCTGTTCCCGATAATCAATTTTGATACGATATGATGATTCATATTACACTGAAAAATTTGGGAAAGACTTATATCCTTTGATTCAAGAGAAGGTATGGTGGTTGTCTGGAAAGAAAAAATGAAGATGCAAGTAAGATAAAAATTGTTTCGACTTTGGATGGTAGGCTCGTCAGGTCGAATGTCGGGGATTCCGAGAAGAGTTCGCTGTTAGCCATGATGGGCGCAGTAATGTACGGTTCCCTCAATTCACTGAGGCCTCTGTCGGAAAATTCGAAGTCGCAGGAAGAGGACAGCCGTGTACGAGCCGTGCTGCCTTATGGAGAGATAGCTGTGAAAAAAGAGGGCGACAAACTTCTGATCGATGCATACAGCCGCGCATAGGATTTCTAGAAAACCTTAAAACCCCTTCCACCTTGTTCTGTCCCGTGTTACCATGAGCGACCTCAGGATACATAATCATCCGATACTGAAGTATGTCAGGGGAAACCCTCTGAAATTCTACTTCGAAGGCGACGAAAGGATAGGATATGAGAGTGAGACCGTCGGAGCCGCGCTCTATGCCACAGGCCTAAGGGAATTCAGCCACAGCTTCAAACTTGACAGGCCGAGAGGGATGTTCTGCGCCATAGGGCAGTGCGCATCGTGCCGTATGAGGGTTGACGGCGTCCCCAACATAAGGACTTGCATAACTCCGCTGAAGGAGAACATGCGAGTGGAAAGGCAGATGGGTGCCGGCGATAAGCCTGCGAACACGAGCCGTGCAAAGACATACAAAAAGGATCTGGAAGCGGACATCGTCATAGTGGGTGGAGGTCCCGCCGGGCTGAGCGCGGCGATCTATGCCGCAAAGTTCGGCGCGAAGATAATACTCGTGGACAGATTTCCGAAACTGGGGGGACAGTTGATAAAACAGACGCATAAGTTCTTCGGCTCAAGGAAACACGATGCGGGTACACGAGGAATAGACATAGCGGAGCGCCTGATAAAGCAGGTCGAGGAGAGCCCCGAGACGATGATATTGGATGAATCCGAGGCTTTCGGATATTACGAGCCCGGAATGATAGCCGTCGCCGGAAAGGACACACTTTACAAGATAAAGGCAAAGAAGATAATCATGGCAACAGGTGCGGCCGAAAAAGCGCTCCTCTTCGAGAACAACGACCTTCCGGGAGTTTACGGCGCAGGGGCGGCTCAGACACTTATGAACACATATGGGGTCAAGCCGGGCGATGAGATAATAATGGTCGGTGCCGGAAATGTCGGTGTCATAGTGACATACCAGCTTCTTCAGGCAGGAGTAAAGGTTAAGATGATAGTGGAGGCCATGCCGAAGATAGGTGCGTATTTTGTCCACGCTGCGAAGGTCAGAAGGATGGGCGTTCCGATACTTACACGCCACAGCATACTAAGGGCATACGGCAACGGACAGGTGGAAGGTGCGACGATAGTTCAACTGGATGACAACTGGCAGCCGATACCCGGAACCGAAAAGGATGTCGATGTTGATGGTATCGCCATATCCGTGGGACTAAGACCGACATACGGACTGCTGAATCAAGCAGGGGTGAAGATTCGCTTCGTGCCGGAGCTGGGCGGCCATGTTGCTCTGCGGAACAGAAACCTTGAAACATCTGTCAAGGACATATATGTGGCCGGAGACATCGCAGGAATAGAAGAGGCGTCAACGGCTATAATGGAAGGAAGGATTGCGGGGCTGAGCGCAGTGATTGACATGGGCCTCGCAGGTAAAGAGGCCGAAGAGCTGCGCGAATCCGTCAGAGAAGAGCTGAAAGAGCTCAGGGCCGGACCATTTGGGACCCGGATAAGGCAGGGCCTTGAGAAAGTGGAGGTGCTATAATGGAAGATTACGAGAAGACCGGAGTCGTTACGCTGGATTACCTTGAGAAACTGGGAAATGTCCCTTCCGAGGAGAGGTTGAAGAAGGGACCGGTGGCAATGACCGAATGCGTTCAGGACATACCGTGCAATCCTTGCTTCGAGGTCTGCCCCGTGAAGGCCATAGAAATGCCGGAGATAAACCACAGGCCGATAGTTAATTTCGATAAGTGCATAGGATGCACCCTCTGCATGCAGGTATGCCCCGGACTTGCAATATTCATGCTGGACAAATCGAAGGAAAAACCGAGGGTCACGATACCATATGAGCTTCTTCCCATGCCGGAGCGCGGCGATTCCGTGGTTCTGATAGACCGGAACGGAAATGACATGGGAGAGGGAAAGGTCGTTGGCCTTCTGTTCCCTGACAAGAAGTACCGCTCCGCCCTTGTGACCGTTGAAGTTGATGATGAAAGGCTGCTTTACGAGGCTAGAAATCTCAGGGTGGTGGGAAAATGAGTGACGAAAAGATAGTTTGCAGGTGCATGGATGTAACTGTCGATGACATAATGAAGGCCATAAACGAGGGATACAAGGACATAGAGAGCATAAAGAGGGTGACCGGCCTTGGAAGAGGACCGTGTCAGGGAAAGACCTGCGTTCCGATAGCCATAGGAATAATAGCGAGGGCAACGGAGAAACATCCCGATGAGGTGGGATATATCACACCGCGGCCGCCTGTAAAGCCTGTGTTCTTCGAAATGCTGGCGGAGGAGGATTCAGAATGAAAGAAAAGGCGGAACTGGTGATAATAGGTGGCGGTGTCTCCGGACTGGGGACGGCATATCAGCTTGCGAAACGCGGATTCACGGATATCATCGTGATAGAAAGGGACTATTTCGGAAGCGGTGCCACCGGAAGGTGCGGAGGAGGAATAAGACAGCAGTTCAGTGAGGAGTACAACATCATACTGGCCAGAGAAAGCGTGCGCATGTTCGAGAGAATGAGCGAGGAACTCGGACAGGACATAGGCTTCAGGCAGGGTGGATATCTTATACTTGCACACACGGATGAGGAGGCCGAGGACCTGAGAAAAAATGTGAATCTCCAGAACAGCCTTGATGTCCCCAGCAGGTATATGGAACCAGAGGGGGCACTCGACATAGTTCCCGAACTGAACATAGATGGGCTGAGCGCCGCGGCATACTGCCCGACCGACGGGGTTGCCCAACCGTTCCTGATGATAAAGGCCTATGTGGATAAACTGAAGGAAATGGGTGTCGAACTTCACGACCACACGGAAGTTCTGGACATAGAGGTGGAGAACGGCGAGATAAGGAAAGTAATAACGGATAAGGGCGAGATAAAGACAAACATGGTCCTGAACGCTGCCGGCGCATGGTCGAGAGACATAGCTAAGATGGTTGGGGTGGAACTGCCTAACAAACCATACAGACACGAGATAATGGCCACCGAGCACATGAAACCATGGCTTAAACCCATGGTAATATCCTTCCACAACGGAGTCTATTTCAGTCAGAGCCATGACGGAGAGATAGTCGGCGGAATAGGGGACCCGGACGAGCCGAGCTCTTACAACATAAAGTCCAGCCTCGAATTTCTGGAGAGGTTCACAAGCGTGGTCGTGAGATACATACCTATAATGCGCAAGGTCAAGGTCATGAGACAGTGGGCAGGGCTCTATGATGTCACGCCGGATGCCAGACCGATACTCGGCCCGGTCGAGGAACTGCCGGGATTCATTCAGGCACACGGCTACAGCGGCCACGGCTTCATGATACACCCCATGGTGACAAAACTTCTGGCGGAATACATCATCGACGGAAAGACCAGCATAGACATAGAGCCGCTCAATCTCAGGAGATACACCAGCGGAGAGACCATACAGGAAAAGAATGTGGTCGGGTGAAACCCCATTCTCTTTTTCTTCTGTAAAAGTCTTTTAATCGGGCAGCATATACCGGCCTATGAAAGAGCACATCCGCATCGTCGGAGTGGATGACGGGCCTTTCGATTTCGGAGAGGAGAGATGTATGTTTGCGGGTGTTCTCATGCGCATGCCGGATACTCTCGAAGGCATGTCGCTGTCACGTCTGGATGTGGATGGTGATGATTCCGCGCTCCGCATATCCGAAATGATGGAAAAGAAGGGATGGAACGGGCTCGCACATGTGATGATGACGGACGGAGCCAGTATGGGAGGCTTCAATCTCATAGATACGGAGGAGATATACCGCAGGACAGGAGTGCCTGCGATGACGGTAACCCATGAAAAACCCGATATGAACTCCATAAAGGAGGCGATGAAAGGGCATTTTCAGGACTGGGAAGAGCGATATGAGCGGCTCGCATACCGGGAGATACACAAGATATCCGTGGATGAAGGCACTGTTTTCATCTCGTTCTCGGGAATGGACTTGGCAGATGCGAAGGGCATGGTGAGAAAGAGCATTTTGCACGGTCTCACTCCTGAACCAGTGAGACTGGCTCATATGATAGCACGGGCGGTGAGAGAATATGAAGGTCGATAATGTCGGATATGAAGATGAGGAACAGGTCATAGAACTTTCTAAGGACATATGGGGCGGCCGCGACTACCTTCCGCAGGTCTTCGACGACTGGGTGAATGAAGGCGGTTTCTATTGCCTGAGGGATGACGATGGGCACATAGTCGCGCTCGACAAATACACATGGCACGAGAACGGAATACTCTGGCTGGAAGGCTACCGCGTGCATCCGAAGTATCAGGGAAAGGGCTACGGTTGGAAGATGGCGCAGGCGATGAGCGGGATAATCGAAAATCTGGACTGGAAGGCAGTGAGGTTCATGACCGGTGAGGCGAACGAAGTGAGCATACATATCGGAAGAAAGCTCGGATTTCAGCCCTTCGCGTACTACACATATCTGTATGCCGATGAGCTGAGAAGGCGAGATGTTTCGGGGATAAGGCGGGAAAATGACCCGAAAAAGGCGCTCGAAACCATCGAATCCACCGCCGAATACGGGATGAACCGCAGACAGTACCTTGCGATGTGGACAGCATACGACATAAGTCCGGCTCTCATAGAAAAAGAGGTGAAGGCCGGACACTGCTTCACACACGAGAGCGGAGCGATAGCCTTCTTCTATCCATACGAGCCCACGAAGACCATGAGCATAGCCTTCATCGGAGGAAATGAAGACGGGATGAGAGCGCTCATGAAACACGGGATAAATCTGACGATTGAAAAGGGATATGGAAGATTGACTATGAAGAGCGCTTCCGAGCGGGCCGTCGCAGAAGCAAAGAGGGTGGGCATGAAGGAGAGCGATATAGGGATGGCGATAGTTTGGGAGAAGAGGAGATAGTGCTCGAACAGGACAAAATGTAAGTTCATGTCATGTTCGCATAACATATTCTTTAAGTTTATGTCATGTCAGGATGACATATTGTTAGAAAACTGAGGTGTTGATTGTGAAGGAAAGAGAAAAACTAAACTTTTCAATCCATCACTCTGTCCTGACCTTCCAGTATCCGCCACGAGGAGAACCTATCCTCCGAAGCAGCCCCTTCTTTTTCAGTTTATCTATGTTCTTTTCCACCGCGGTTGTACTTATGCCAATCTTCTCTGCCAGTTGAGTTATGGGCATTTCAGGATTCTCGGAAAGAAGCATCAATATCTTCCTCTCATTTTCACCCAACTTTTCACCCAACTTTTCACCCAACTTTTCACCCAACTTTTCACCCAACTTTTCATCAAAACGCGTTCCTCTATGGAAAACAACAAGAAAACCGCTTTTGAGATTTCTGAAGTCCACATCCACTCCGGCTTTCCGGCAGGCATCATATATCCTCTTGATTCCGGAACCCCATCGCTCTATATCCTTCCTGAGGTACATGGTGTTGGCTATCAGAGGGTTTCTCAGAACAGAGCGTTCCTCTCCTTTTATGAAATCATCCGGCTCATATCCTTCGGGAAAGCTTCCGGGATTGAATATCTCTATCCTGTCCTCGAATATAGCCACTTCGTTTCCTTTGGGATTGGAGTAATCTCTATGGCAGAGTGAATTAACAAGTGCCTCTCTGAGTGCATTCGCCGGAATCTCCGGTATTTCTTCCCTTTCGAGGTCACCAAACCTGACGCTCCAGCGAATGTGATTTTTCACGTATAGTTCCGTCTCCTTGAGAAGGTAAAACAGATTTCCTTTGAGCGTGTTTATGTCCAGAAAAGTGTTCTTATCTCGCCCTGCGAAAATAGCGGTTTGTATCTCAATCCTGTTCTTATCGGAAAAAAGCACCTCTGCAGCCCTCAAAAGCCTGCCTTCATCCAGCAATCCCAGTTTTTTCATGGTGCTTTCGGTGTCCGTATATTCAAAATCTATCCTTCCGCTGCGGTTAGCGGCATCCACGAATTCCCTGAGAGCATTTTCATCGATGTCTTCAATGCTGATTTTCGATGGCTGGCTGTCCCAGTAGGTTCTGTCTCTGTTCTTTTTCAGTATGATATTCTCAATCTCTCTCGGGCTGAGAACCCTGTCCTCGTCAGATACTCGCATATAGACCCTGGCGTATGCATAGTAAGGAATGTCGTCCCCTCTGAATGTAATGCGCACACACTTTCTTCCGTCCAAAACCACCTCCTCTATTCTGGGATATATCCGGGGTTGTATGTGTTCGGATATCGCCTGCGAGATTTCCCGCAGGGTTCTGGTCCCTATCTGCTGTCCGACCACCGTCCCGTCATCGTCCACTCCGAAGATGACTTCCCCCTCTCCGTGTTTGTTCAGCATGGCTGATATCGATATGATGGCTTCTTTCAGCTTCGCTGTGGAGCGCTTCAGCTCCAGAGTCTCGGATTCCTTAAGATTCCTCATGTACATGCCACTTTAACAGCCATATCCGAGGTTCTATTATTAAAGTTTTCCACAAGCTCAATCTCCACATACGCCGCCTGTCAATCCAAAGATGGACTTCGGTGTTCTACCTTATTTTGTCGCTATGCTTGTTATCTTCATCTATCAGATTGCCCCTCATTGACTGTAGTATCCCAAAATACTTTATGAGCTCTTTTCAAAGAGGCCTCTGGAAGCTCCGCTTTCCATAACATCTTTTTCTTTGT